>CANHAR010000058.1 GCA_947458495.1 Gammaproteobacteria bacterium
ATTCTGGGCTGGCGTGATCAGCAGTTCGGCCTTATACTTCGCGTCTCGTTTTTTAACGACACTTCAATACAGGGCCTATAGCTCAGTTGGTTAGAGCAGCGGACTCATAATCCGTTGGTCGTAGGTTCAAGTCCTACTGGGCCCACCACTTTCTGTTATAAATCAGCAGCTTACCAAAACACCACTGCTTATAACTTGCTTACACAGTGCTTACACACTGTATCCGCTGCAATTTCCAACTGAAAAGCGTGCGTAGCTTAGCCGAAAACTTGGTTAATGTCCCCTGAAAACACACAGGGTTTCTGAGGAACTGACAGTGTGATGTCAGATTCTTTTGCTTGGGAATTGAGTGCTATGCTCTTTATTCCGCACACAGCATCAGCATCTGTCGGATTGCCAATCCCAGCGAATCCGATTTATCTTGAGACTAGCCTACTCATCTAGTCCCTTATCCTGCCAAGCCAATACCGTTGCTGGCATGATCAAGCAGGTGAACAGCGCGAGAGTGAGAAAATTGGTCACGACGTGCAGCGTTACCTCAAACCCCAAAAACACCCACCCGACGATATCACCACTCGCCATACTCCCGACTAACAGCATCACTGTCGCGTAAATGTACGCCTTTACATATGCGGCGTTGCGGTTCTGAATCTCTCGCTCATCAAGAAATTCATCGGGTGAATTGGCAAGAAAGCCGTATGTACACAGAAACATCACGATCGATCCGCAAAAGCCCACTAGCCCCAATACCCCGACGGCAAGTTGTAAGGCGGGCTGATCCCCAGAAAGAAAGAACTTCAGCAAAAACCACAGGTAGATGGCTCCAATGGCAACAACCGAGAGCACCTTCGCACTTAGAGGTGTGAGCAAGATATACTTTGGACGGGCGCGGACAGGCTTTTCATGGGGATTAGTCATCTTCGAACTCCTTTTGTCTATTGGCGTTACCAGCGATCTGAGTCGCAAGTGACGGGAAACCATTGAGCGAAAACAGTGTATCGACGGGCACGCCGAACACAGCTGCAAGTTTTAGAGCGAGCTCAACGCTTGGGTTGTAGGTTCCTCTCTCAAGGAAGCCTATCGTCTGCGGGTTAACCCCAACGGCTGCCGCAAGATCCTTGCGGCTCAAGCCTCGCTCGATGCGAAACAATGTGATTTGATTATGAACCATTGCTAAAAGATACCATATTATTGTGTTTACGCAACACCCTGAGATAGGGTTTTATGCTCTTTATTGTCACTGAAAGAGATTGGGTTTGGCGTGTTTTCAGCGTTGTAATGATGGGCTTACTTTGGTTTCTTGGTAAGGGTTCACAGGGTTAAACGCGGGTTCAGTCGCAGTCTTGAAAGCTTGATTCAAAGCATCTAGTAGCTTGGGCTTGCGCTTGTTCAAGTGCTTGTGCCGAGAGATGAATGCGAATCTCATCTCTTTCTAAAGCGCCCATCGTATTACCCTTGGCAGCAGACAACGAGTACCACACATAAGCTCTTTGGAAATCCTGTGGAACACCATTCCCCTCGCGATACATGTATCCGAGTAAACGCAACCCACTAGCATTCCCTTGGTGCGCAGATAGCTTGTACCACTTAACAGCCTCTTGATAGTTTTGTGGGATACCTAATCCATCCGCATACATGGAGCCAAGAGCCCACTGAGCTTCAGCGTGCCCATTCTCTGCAGCTAAGTGCCACCAATTGACCGCCTTCTCGGCGTTCTCGGTAAAGTAGCGCCACCCAAGATCATACTGCGACTGAGCATCTCCAGCGTCAACATGAGTTACCGTAGTAACAAAGTCAGACTGATCTATAGAAGCAGATGGATTGGTAGTGCCGCTATCACCTTCAAATTCAGACTGACCGCAACCAACGACTGTTGTCAGAGCAACGAACAAGAAAAGAGCGTTGATTATGGTTTTCATCTGGAATCCACTAAATTCACAATTACTTTGACAACAGCTTGATTGTTAGAAATGTACTGACCTTACCCCTGAATTAGTACCATTAGCTCGATGAGACAATTGCATTATGCCGCCCTTTTTGCAAAAGCGGCAGGTGTCATATAGTTCAACGTACTATGGGGTCGTTCATTGTTGTAGTGATCGCGCCAGGCATCAATGATTTGTGTTGCCTCATCAAGACTGCGAAACCAGTGTTGATCCAAGCATTCGCGTCTGAATCGAGCATTTAAACTTTCAACAAAAGCATTTTGAGTCGGTTTGCCTGGCTGGATAAATGCCAGCTTGACACCCGATTCTTTTTGCCAGAAAAACATCGCTTTGCTGGTAAATTCAGTGCCGTTGTCACAGGTGATCTGATCAGGCGCACTGCGCTGCTCAATCAACAGGTTTAAAAAGCGAGCTGCCTGAAAGCCGCTAATTGAAAACGCAGTCAGTTGCCCGACCAGCTCTTTAGAGTAATAATCCTTGACGTTCAACACTCTGAATCGACGTCCATTGCTAAGCTGATCAGACACGAAATCCATAGACCAGCGAATGTTGACACCAATCGGAACCACCAGCGGCATGCGAGGGCGATCGAGCTTCTTTTTATTGCGCTGGCGAAGTTGCAGGCGCTCCTCGGAGTAAACGCGATAGGTCTGCTTCTTGTTAACAACCAAACCCTCCGACTTAAGCATGCCATGCAGCATCGGATAACCCAGTGCCTTATGCTTGGCGGCCAGTTCGACCAGGCGCGCACGCAGCGGCGCATCCTGAGGCTCTGCGTGCTCATAGCGAAAAGCGGTGCGACTGACGCCCGACAGTTGGCAAGCTCGCCGTTCACTAAGCTGATGAGTATCCATCATGTAGCGGGCAACCTGTTTGCGAGCGGCGGGCGTTACCACTTTTTTGAAATCACGTCCTTCATCGCTTCAACTTCGAGCATTTTATCGGCCAGCAGCCGTTTCAGTTTGTTGTTCTCCGTCTCCAACTCGCGCAGGCGTTTGGCCTCGTTTACTTCCAATCCGCCAAACTTGCTGCGCCAGTTGTAGAACGTGCCGCTGGTGATGTTCAGCCGACGACATATATCAGGCACTTTGGCACCTGCCTCATGCTCTTTGATGGCTTTGATAATTTGCTCGTCTGTGTATCGTTTCTTCATGTTGAGATCTCCGTTGCGATAGAGTAGCTGGAAATCTCATCAAGTTCATGGTTCTAAAATCGGGGGTAAGGTCACCTGGCCGAATGGTGCCGATATAGCACCTGAGACTTTGTACGAAAAGTGTCAGCTGGCCTCGGTCTGAAGGTTCACAATTTTGGAAAACTGCGAGAATACGAATCAACGGACTGCTTGTTGAATTGCAACGTAAATTGACCCTGGGTCAGTATTGGGTGCAATTCAACACTCATATCTGAAAATCAGCACGTAAGGCTTGCCAGTGCTGACTTAAGAGTTCTTTGTGACCGTCTTTCATTGGTAAGTTACTCAATGCCTGTGGCCACTGAGCCCTTGCCCTATCCATTACATCGGCCATGTGCGGCTTTATCGCCCGCCATGGTATATCCGCTTTTTTTGCCCATGCCTCAAAATGAGACAGATCTACCTTATACCACTCCTTGGTTTTGCCTAGGTTCAGGGCATATTCCCGCTCGTCCCGCATATACACACGTGTTGTGACGATATCGTATGCGGGTGAAAGGCGGGGCGTAATTTTGTCCTTATAGAGCAAACTCCAGTTTTTAAGGTGTGCGTCACCATTGGCCAGCAGGATATTGACCAGCAGCCGCCTTGCAAACTGCTGGGCGTCTGCCAAACCATCCCCAGAATACTGGAACAATATGCGACCAATCTGCTCATAGTTTGCCGAGTTGTACTTTTCGTGCGGGTACTTCACCAGTACTTGGGCGAAATCTTCCATGTGGATGCGCGTGTTATTGTTGCGGTCAAAGCGTTTGATAGCAAAAGCAAACTTTTCATCAGGCAGTTTTATTGACGGAAGGTTGTCCAGCTTCTCCATCTCTACCAGCTTTAGTTCAGGGATATCTACACCCGCCATAGCGGCCAAGGTCATCGCTGTAAATTCGTTAAGTGGCACGTCTACATGCTGCGTTGAAGGTGTTTTAATAATCCAGTCACCCAGCTCGCCGTTGTCCTCTGCAAGGCTGTAGCGACCATCTCGCTCTTTCATGGAGAATTTCATCTGCACGCCAGCGAGTGAGAACTTGTGTGCCTGATGGTTTGTTATGACTTTGACCGCTTGTCCAAGCCTGCCATTAGCAGTCAGCACCACCTCGGGAACATCCTCTGCCTCCATGTGGGTGGCAATCAAAGCGCCGGGCAGATCTTGGGCAAGGTAGGAAAAAATATGAAACTCGTTTTCAGGGTGTACTTTTTCTCAGCTCTTGGAAATGCAGGATGTGTGACCAGACTGAATGTAAAGCGTGTAGCGTCGCCCTTAAAACGATCGGCGAAGGTGAGAATGTTTCTCCCACCTTGGAAACCGGCCAAATACCCAACCAATTGCCCATGTAGGGTCAGCTTTAGCACCCCAACTTGTTCTGCACTCCCTTGCCCACTCATGCATCATCCTCCAGCATGTCTTGCCATGGGTCATCTGAGAGGCTTTTTTGTGAGGCTTTTGGGGCGGCGGCACTGCTTGTGCCCTCCAAAGCCGCTTTGACGGCCAGCACCTTTTCTTTAGGGATAAGAAGCAGTTCGCTATTCAGCCCCTTGGCAACAAGCTCCAGCGTATCCAGACGAGGATTGCCTTTGGATTCCATGTGCTGATACTGCTGGCGAGAGATACCTGCACGCAGCATCATGTCAGCTTGCTTTAGCCCAAGCTGTTTGCGCCGCTTTTTTATCTGCTCCAATAATCCATTCATGAAAGAACCCTATCTATTGTTTTTCACTTAAATGAAACATATCAGTTTCCTTTTTATCCATGAGCAATAAATATGTTTCTTTTTGGCGTGTGCGCTTTAGCGGGGACCGGCCAACAAATAACACTATCGTCAGCCTACCGAGACCTTACGACCAGCTCCGCCGCAACGGGATAATGGTCCGACGGCCAGCGCCCGTCCACGCTGTGTAGCAGCGTGACGGCACGCTCCACAGTGACGGGTCCGCCGACCAGAATCCAGTCGATGCGGCCCTCGCGCCCCTGCGGCGGCGGGCCAAAACCGCTTGACGTCAGAGGCGGTCCCTCCCGTTTTTCTGCGACTACCCAGGCATCCCTGAGGCCATCGCTCGTCGCGGCGTGCCAGGTCTCACTGGTTTCTGCGATGGCGTTAAAGTCACCCATGACCACGACCACGCTCTCAGGGGGATGTTGCGCGATGCGCGCATTGATCTGCTCTGCGGACTGGATCTGACGAGCGCCGCCACGTATCGTGAAATGCGTGTTGTAGACGTAGAATTGTTGGAGAGTTTCGAGATGGTGAAAGCGAGCCCAGGTGACTATGCGTGCGACCCGACCCCGTTGAGTCGGCGGATTTGTATCGTCGCCGAGCCAGAACGTGCCAGATTCTATTGGCACCAGCACCTCGTGCTTGTAGAAGATCGGAGTCGCCTCGCTCAGCCCGACGCCTCCGTTCAGACCACGGTCGACGCCCAACCATCGGTACTCGGGCATTTCCGACTGGAGAAAGTCAATCTGCACCGTGAGAGCCTCCTGCAGACCGAGGACGTCGGGCTCAAAGGCTCGAATGGTATCGACCACAAGCTCTTTGCGCATTGGCCAAATGTTATCGCCGTCTTGTCCATCCGACGTTCGAATATTAAATGTCATCACGTCGAGTTCGAAGGACGTGTCATCCGATTCTGCTTGCTGGGCAAACAGCGTCATCGGGCTGGCAGACAGTACGAACACCGTCAGGACATGGACAGCGAATCGATACCGGTTGCGCTTGACGGATACTTTTTCATTACAGTGGAGAAGCCTCATGCACTTACCTCAAACATACACAATACACGTCACCGCTGCCTGCACGGCCAATAGCGCCCAACTATTAACCAAGTTTCCAAAAAAAGCCAAGAAGATTAAATTCAAGCCATCGAGAAAAAGACGCCACACTACAAATTGGCTGTGGTTCAGGCGCTTGCAATAGCGGGGAAAGTTCGTACCACGCAGGCTGCACGTAGCGGTGCGAGTGAGTTGCGGCTGACCCTCTCAGACATGCTCAACACAGTGATGGCGATGACATCGGCGGATTCTCCAAGGGCGAGACAACTGTTGTCGCTGCAGTAACGGGCGATTTCTGCCCAGCCTGTGCAGAATCCATTCTTGACGCAGGTGAAACCAACCGGGTTATGCGTGAAATGGGCGCTTTTTCCAAACAAGTTCATGCGGCGAGTGTTGATCCGGCTTTTATCGTCACGGTGCGCAAAAAGCTTAATCTTGATCAGCGTCAGGCAGCTGAAATTTTTGGCGGTGGTATCAATGCCTTTTCGCGCTACGAGACCGGCAAAACCAAACCGCCAGTGGCCTGGATAAACCTGCTTAAGTTAGTGGATCGTCACCCTGATCTGTACGGTAACCCACGTAACCTGATATGCGACGTACCCGGTGTGGTGGGTACTTCGCTCTGATGGTGACGGATGCCAGTTGAGTTCTCTTGCACGTGCACGGCAGCGGCCTCGGTGATCTCAAACCTTGACCGCTGGATGGAGTTCGCTTAGCCTCCATGCCTGTTCAAACTACTCGTCAAGGCTGCCATGCAATCTATCGGTTCCCCGCTCATGTGGTCACTCTTCGCTGCGTTTGTTGTTGTCGCGCTGCTGATCGATTTTTTTGTCATGACCAAACAAGGTGCGCATCGCGTCAGCACCAAAGAGGCGGCGATCTGGTCTGTGCTCTGGGTCTGCGTGGCGCTCGCATTTAATGGCTGGTTGTGGTTGTACCTGGGCGGTACGGGCGCCGATGAATCGGCCCAGGCCATCGCCGATGGCAAAGCGATCGAGTTTCTGACCGGCTACTTGATCGAGAAGGCGCTGGCGGTCGACAACATCTTTGTGTTCCTGATGTTGTTTACCTACTTCGCGGTGCCACCCGAGTTCCAGAAACGCGTGCTGATGATCGGTATTCTGGGCGCACTCGTATTGCGTGCAGTGATGATCCTGGTGGGTGCTTGGCTGATCACACAGTTCCACTGGATCTTGTATGTGTTCGGCGCCTTTCTGCTGTTCACCGGCATCAAGATGTGGTGGGCTGCCGGTCAGGAGCCCGATCTGGACAATAACCCCGCGCTGAAGTGGGTCCGCAGCCGCTTCAAGATCGCGCCGGACTACGACGGCGAGAAGTTTTTCACCGTGGTGGGCGGCGTCAAGATGGCCACCCCGCTGTTGGTGGTCATCATCCTGATCGGCATCGTGGACGTTGTGTTCGCGGTGGATTCGATCCCTGCGATTTTTGCGATCACAACTGACCCGTTCATCGTGCTCACCTCCAATGTGTTCGCGATTCTCGGCCTGCGCGCGATGTACTTCCTGCTGGCCAACATGCACGAGAAGTTCCACCTGCTGAGCTACGGCCTGGCGATCATCCTGGTGTTCATCGGCTGCAAGATGCTGCTGATCGACATCTACAAGATTCCTGTGGTGTATTCGCTCGGTTTTACCGCGGTCACACTGGCCGTGACGATGATCCTGTCTCTCAAGATCCCGCCAAAGGGCACGCCTGGCGGCGCCTATCCGTTTGGGCAGAAGAAGGACGACGAAGCCAAGTCTGAATAGCGACCTTGGCTTCGACTTTGAGATCCTTGTTTTTTATCAGCGATTCAAAATCGCCGGCGCATCTGTAAACGGTCGAATGCCAAACTCAGGATAAATGTCACTGGGAAAGTAGACATTGCCATCCTTCACAACCATTGAAATGGTCTTGATGGCTTTTAGGTCGGCTATCGGGTCGCCGGGAATCAGGAAAAAATCTGCCAGTTTGCCCGGCACAATTGAACCTAATTCATCACCCTGCCCCAGATAACTGGCCATATCCTGTGTGGCCATTTTGAGCACCTCTGCCGCGCTCATGCCAATTTCCTGGTACAGCTCTAACTCGCGGTGATAGGTGAATGAACCACCCAAATCGGTGCCCGGGATAATCACGACGCCCTGATCGCGCATCTCTCGCACGGTTTCTAAAATTTTGGCGTAACCCTGCCGATAGGCGATGTCATCCTCTGGCGTGGCGATTTCAGAGCGCGCGGTTCTGGCATTGCGCTGTATGCCAACTGGCATGTTGTTGATGTAATCCACCATGCCTGGCGCCACCTCGCCATTGCGGGACAGCATCAGGTTTTCGTGAATGGCTAATGTCGGATCAATACCCATGCCACGCTCACCCATGCTCGAAATGGTCAATTGCACCGCAGGGGAATCGATGTCGATAGCCGGGAATCGCTTCATGGCCGTCAGCCGCAACAAGGTGCGGGTATCTTCGTCGGGCGCTAGTACCCAGCCCAACATGACCTGATTGATGTGCGTCAGTTCATCATATCCTGCCGCAATCATGGCATCGGCATTGGTGAAGGCGGGCACATGTCCGGCAACGCGCAGACCACGCGCGTGCGCTTCAGTGACCATGGCTGGCACCCATGCCGGATTCATACTGTTGTAGATTTTGATTTGATGGAAGTCGCCCTGATCCGCGTACCAGCGCACGGCATCCAGTGCTTCGTCCTGTGTCGACACCAGGATGCCACTGTTGGAGTTGAATGGGCTTTTACCTTCGATAAATCCACTGCGGTGAATGCGCGGCCCGACCAATCGGCCTGACTCGATTTTGGCAATCAAGTCGCTGAGCACTTCGTTGTTGTTGCCCATATCACGAAAGCTGGTAACCCCGGCCGCAATATTCAGCAGCGCACTGCCCTGGCCCGCATGAGCATGCATTTCGTACATACCGGCAACCAAGGTGCCGCCGGCGCCATCGATCAGAATTTCATCAGCATCGGCCGCCGGTGCAACATCATCCACGGATGTGATGCGATTCTCTGTCACCAACACGGATACCGGCTCAGACAGACTCAGGCTGATTGGATCAAACACCCTGACATTGTTGATACGCACGGGTTTATCAAAAACGCGAGTGACTTTTTCCTGAATGGTTTCAAAGCGGCGGGTCGCGTATTCGGCGGCCATGTTTCGCAAACGCTCTTCTTCTGCTTCGAAGCCCGTGCGGATCAGCGCAAACTGTTCATCCATGGATGCGAACAGCAGGCCGTTGTCATCCAGAGCGAAGTACGTGGGATTCAGATCGATGCCGGACAATGCGTAGGTGGTGATGGCCAGCACTGCGCCGCTGCTGTTGGTGACATCGAGAGTATCAATGGCCTCGAGCTTCAGTTCACCCGCAGGCAGTACAGTAAGGGTATTGTCATCATCGGCCAATAACAGTCGCGCATAAACCCACAGTGAGTAGGGGCTGGATTCCTGCGCTACATACAAATTAGCCTCGGCCATGTCTGATTCGCTGGAACCGGTGGTATCTGTCCAAACCGCCCGGCCGCCCTGAATGTCAAACTGCTCGTTGATGATATTGCCAAAGGTGGTGGCGCCGGTCACACGCCAGCTGCGCGGAACCCCTGCATCGGTAAATTCAATGACTTCCTCAACAGATGGGCCACGACCATTATCGCGGTATTCATACCCTACATTGGTGACGTCCCCGTGTTGCACTTCCATTTGCCCGACACGTGTGCCCGAGATTATTGCGCTAAACGATTCAACACCGGCAGGCCGCGTCAGCGGCGTCTGCGCTGTCACAGCCTGATCAGATGCCGTTTGTTCCGGCTGCCCACAAGCTGTCAATGTCAACAGTGCCGTCAACAGTGCAGCCATCAGCACAAGCGTCAAACTGCCTGGTCGTTGAGTATTCATCTGACTCTCCATGAGATAGTTTATTGTTGGTAATACCGGGACACGCGTGTGGGCTCAATGAGTGTGGGCTCAATGAGTCTAGGCTTAAGGCGCGGTTACAGATAAATCTCAGAATGTTTCCGCAATCAGTGTTGCGCTGCACGTGCCGGAATACCGTGTTCCAACCCAGACATCATAGGAGCCATTCGCCGCTTTATTCAGCCGGATCTTGGCATCCAGACTGCCATTGGAGTCGTCATCATAGTGCCAGTTGCCGTTGGCATCGTTTATCAGCAAGATGCTGTCGCACTCGGTATCCAGCCGAAACTCCAATGCACGTCCAGATGAGTTACCCGAGAATGACAGCGTAAAATCTGGGGCTTCCATTACAAATCCGTAACCAGGCAGGTCTGAGCATTCAGCCAGATCGGTGCCTCCGCCGGCAGTTACTTTGTGACTTTTTGATGTGTAAAGATCATCACTCGTATAAGAAAGAGATGTGCCACCTTGGGAAAAATCCGGGCACGCTTGAACGCTTCCGGCAAAGAATGATAAAGCGATTACAACAATCCACAATACTTTTGCTCTGACGCGAGACTTGGCAACATTAACGCGAGAAGGAATAAACATTATGCGCTCCAGTTTTATTTCAACTGCCAAAGGACAATTGTAAACATTTGTAATTTATTGATTTATTGGTTTTTAAACGAGCAAAAATCTGCTTTGGAGTTTATATCCAGCGTCGCTGTTTGGGCAACAACAAGTATTCATTTGCATGCTTTGTATGAATGCTCAGGCAGTTGACTCTGATCATCAGCAGGGCAGCAAAAATTCAATACTGGCGTCATCACTGCCCTACTTTTAGTTCAACGGCAGCGATCAAACTTTGCTGATTTTATCCCCTGACAACACGCTGCCGGGGCGCACGACTTTGGCGTTAATTCCCCGCAGATTTATCCGTTTGCCCTGATCGGAATTAACAAACATCACCGCGTCGCGGCCAAACCGGTCTGAAAACTTGCGGCAACCCAAGTGCGGTTCGGCGGTTACCTCAATTTCAGCAGTGCCGATCGTTAGCCTTGTCCCGGGCGGCAGGTTTTCTCTGCTTAAATCCATATCCACAAAAAACTGATCACCTGCCAGAGGCCACTGCGCCGCATCACCAGCAATCGCCTTGATCGCCCGCAGATTCATCAGCGTTAACTGCGTATCAATATTGGCGGGTTTATCCGGCGCACGCCATTGACCACGCTGTTTCCAGTTATCACCTACCAAGCCGTCGCTGATAGTCAGTTCGCAGCGATCTAACATTTTTCTGTCGTCGGCACGTGGACGGCAGACAATCATGGCAACGCGTCCTGCGGATTTAGGTGATGCCAGAATGTCTGGCAAACAGGCTTCTAATTCAATCAAAGCCTTGTACTGGTTTATACCATCGAGAGTTGCCTGCTTTTTCATGACATCATCCATATCGCTTTGGCCTGCCTGTGCTGGTTATATCAGAGCTGAGGTGCGCTGAGGCCTTGCACACCCACCAGCCCCAGCGTTAACAAAAATGCCAGTTGCGGCCCGAGGTGAGCGTTGGTCGGGTCGAACCATTCCTCGGTCGAGTGCGCACCGCCGCCCGAACCACCGCCGCCGATCGTGATTGCGGGGATGCCCAGCGACATGGGCATATTGGAATCGGTACTGGAGGTTTGCATGCCTTGCACGGGGGAACCGACGGCAGCAAACGCCAGCGCGGCCACTTGCACCAGCTCATGATCGGGCGACGTGGTCCCGGTGGGCCTGTCTCCGATCAGCCTGAAGTTAACGGTGATCTGGCCTTTGTCTGTGCCGCCATCGGCATTCCAGCGCGCATTTTCTTCGTCAACCGCCAACTGCACAACGTCGCGGACGCGGGCTTCCAGCCTGGCCAGTTCCGCGGCATCGTTGGAGCGCATGTCCAACTCAAACATCGCATCCTGCGCGATGGAATTGACTGAGGTGCCACCACTGACGGTGCCCACGGTAAAGGTGGTTCTTGGCTGCTCGGGCACCTGCAGATCACCGATCTTGGCGATTGCCCGTCCCAACGCATGCGTTGCACTGACCAGGCCAAACGCGCTGAAGGAATGTCCGCCGGGGCCGGTAAACTCAACCGCAAAGCGGCGACTGCCGGTGCCACCGTTCGTAATGCGGGTAACACCCGAACCGTCGATGGATACAAAACCATCTATCTGCGGGAAATCACGGAACAACGCTTTAACACCGCGCAAGTCGCCGGGCCCTTCCTCACCGACATTTCCCACAAACATGATGTCGCCAACGGTTTGCATACCACTGGCATTGATTGCGCTGATCAGCGTCAGCAACGCCGTCAGACCGCGACCATCGTCACTGATACCCGGTGCATAATAGCGTCCGTCCCGAACCTCGACGCTGACATCGGTATCCATGGGAAACACCGTATCCAGATGCGCGGCAATCACAAACAAGGGGCCGTCACCACTGCCTCGGCGAATCCCAATCACATTGCCTTCGGTATCGATGTAGGCATCGGGTAATCCGCGGCTGTGCATTTGCTGCAGGTAATACTCGGCGCGGCGTTGCTCCTGAAATGGCGGAGCTGGAATCTCGGTCAGGCGCACCTGTTCTGCCAGTGTCTCAGGCTCATTGGCCTCAATGCCAGCCAACGCGCTCTGCACCCGCGGGTCGGCCAGCAGCAGCCTGAACTGTTCATTGACAGGTTCCGTGACGGTTACCGGGCCCGACGAGGACTGACCCATGGCGACAGCACTCAGCAACATCCAGGCGCTGATGCCCAACAGGGGCGCTAACATTCGTTTGATGACAAAGGGCATATGGCTGACTCCGGGAATTGAATGTGCTTGAACTTGCGCAAGCCTACCGGATTCCTATCCGAAATTCATGCGCAAAAGCCCACGGTCAGGCGGCTTTCCTGTGCCAGAACACATCACGCTATGCTGTATCAATTGCACCGACCCGCTGAATAGCTTTAAATACCGGCTCCGCAATCCCGGACAGTTCAATAAAGCCTTATTAGGAGCAATAACATGAGAACCAAACTAGCAGCGTTTACCGGATTTATCGCCGCTTTGAGCCTGTCAGCAGCGCTGTTTGCGCAACAAACTGCCGCACCCGAAGGCGCGCAGGTTTACATCGTCTCCCCTGCCAACGGTGAGACCGTTGGCCAGACGTTTACGGTGGTGTTTGGCTTAAGTGGCATGGGCGTCGCTCCAGCGGGCGTTCCGATGCCTAATACTGGCCATCATCACTTGCTGATTAATGCAGATCCGCTGCCAGATCTGACCCAGGCATTGGGTGCTGATGTTATGCACTTTGGTCTCGGCCAGACGCAGACCACGCTGACGCTGGAACCGGGTACTCATACTCTGCAACTGGTGTTGGGCGACCATATGCATGTGCCGCACAACCCGCCGGTGATGTCCGAGAAGATTACCGTTACCGTCAGATAAGCATCCGCAGGACTTCCGCAAGACTTCAGGCGTGTCGGGCTGATGCTGATCAGCCCGGCGCATCAAGCCGACATCGCACGCCCTACAAGCTCCAGATCATCCTGACCTATGGCGGCCACCGCAACAAAGGACGGGTTTAACAGGCTGTCTCTGGTGTTGTAGACAAGCGGGCTAAGATCCGCCTGCAGGACATCACCACCCGCGCCGCGCAGCACAGCATGAGCGGCGGCGGTGTCCCACTCCGAGGTGGGTGACAGCCGCGGATACATATCAGCGAGCCCTTCCGCGATCACACAAAACTTTAATGAACTGCCCATGTTGAGCATCTCGACACAGGGATAACGCTCTTTGATGACGGCCATACACCTGTCGAGCGCCTCAGCGCCGTGACGTCGGCTGGCCACAACTCGCAAGGCGACGCCTGCAGCTGCATCGTCCGCGCTCATCGGACTCACGTGAATGGATTGCCAGGCTTGGCCGGGCTCGCACCTCCATGCCATGCGAACAGTCTCACACAGGCCCAGATAGCTGATGCCCGAAACCGGCACATGCACAACG
>CANHAR010000059.1 GCA_947458495.1 Gammaproteobacteria bacterium
GCCGATAATATCCTCGGCGATCTCGAGACATTTTAAAATCGGGATGCCAGCTGCATACATCATGGCAAAGAAGTTAGCAAAGCGGGACAGCAGTAACTTCTTCAGGACCGGGCCAAATTTCCAGATACTGATTTTGATGAGATCAGCCCGCATGGCGGCGTTTTCATTGTGCTTGACCAGCAGCTTTATTCCAAAATATGTCACCGGTGGTGTGATGATAATGATGTACCAATACGCCACGATAAAGTTAGACGTGGCGATTAGGGCACGGGTATAGAAGGGCAGTACTTGACCCATGCTTATAATAAAATCAACCAGTTGAGGAACCAGATAAATCATGAGAAATGCCGTCACGCTCAGCACCACCGTGCCGACAATCAAGGGCGAGGTCAGCAGTTTTTTGGTGGTCTTTTCAAGTTCGTCCTGCCACTTGATGGTTTTTGATAGCGAATCAAATATTTCAGGCAGTTGACCGGTGGCTTCCCCGGCACGAATCAAGCTCACAAATAACGGGTCAAAAATGCTTGAATGCTCGGCCAATGCCTCTGACAGCGTTTTACCCCCTTCAATTTCATCAACCATGTTGGCAACAATTTCGCGAAAACGCGGATGCTCCTGGGTGTCGCGCAAATCCTTCAAGCCATCCAGCAGCGGAACGCCGGCGCGGGTCAACTGCTCCATGTTAAAACAAAAGTTGATCAGAACATGTTTGCTGATTTTTTTCTGACCAAAGGATGCACGGACCTCTTTGGTGACATCGGCGCGGATCAGGTCCATCCCCATGCGCAGCAGTCGCTGCTCAAGATCGACCTCGTTGGTCGCGTCAAGATTGCCGCTGCGGATAGTGCCTTCGCGGGTCATTGCTTTGTAACGGAACAAGGCCATTGTGACTTACCCCATGATTCTGTCGGTGAGATCGACGACCCGTGAAATTTCTTCCAGACTGGTGGTGCCCTCGATGACACGACGACAGGCATCGTCAGCGATGGGTAGGAAACCGCTTTCTTTTGCTTTATTGATCATTTCCCGCATGCTGGCGCGACGTGAAATCAGTTCATCCATATCGCTGTTGATTTTCAGGATTTCGATGACTGAGGTCCGTCCCTTGTAACCCTGATGGTCACATTGATCACAACCGGCAGCGTTATAAATAAACACCGGTTCAGTGGTTTTAACACCCAGTAGGCGGCGTTCAAGATCCCCGGCCTCGACCCTGACTTTGCAATGCGGGCACAGTTTTCGCACTAGTCGTTGTGCCACCACGCCAATCAGGTTGCCGGCAATGATGTCAGGCAAAATGCCGATGTCCAGCAGGCGCGGCATGGAACCGATGGCTGAGTTGGTGTGAAGCGTTGAGAAGACCTGGTGGCCGGTCATGGCGGCACGGAACGCCATTTCTGCGGTGATATGATCGCGGATCTCGCCGACCAGAATGATGTCGGGGTCTTGACGCATCATGGAGCGGATGCCCTCGCCAAAACCCATTTTTACCGATTCGTTCACCGATGATTGCCGTATCCTCGTCATCGGGTATTCCACCGGGTCTTCCATGGTCATGATGTTCACTTCTTCGGTGTTCATCTCGCTCAAAATCGAGTAGAGCGTTGTGGTTTTACCGCTACCGGTCGGTCCGGTGACCAGAATGATTCCTTCGGGTCTGGCAAGCATCAGGCGCAGCAGCGCGAGGTTTGCATCGCTCAGTCCCAACTTGTCCATGGCCACAATGCCTTTTCGGCGGTCAAGCAAACGCAAAACAATGTTTTCACCCCAGGTGGTCGGTTGAGACGCAACCCGGAAGTCAATCTGTCGGCCTACCAGCGATAGGGAAATACGGCCGTCCTGTGGCGCGCGTGACTCGGCTATATTCATGTTGCTCATGATCTTCAGACGCACAACCATCGCGGGCCAATAGCTTTTATGCAGGCTTCGCACCTGTCGCAAGACGCCGTCAATACGGTACCGAATGCGCAGGAAGGCTTCTTCCGGTTCAAAGTGAATATCCGAGGCTTCCCGCTGGGCAGCGTCCGCAAACAGTGCATTTACCAGACGTACCATCGGATGGCTGTAGGTGTCATCGCTAACCATCAGGCTTGCAAAGTCTACTTCACCGGTTTCTATTTCCCGCAGGATCCCGTCAATGGATAGCTCAAAACCGTAAAACTGTTCGATAACACGAACAATCTCTGCTTCGCTGCCAAGCACCGGCGTTATGCGCAGATCGCCGCCGTTGTGCGCGAGGATCTGGTCCAGCGCCACGATGTTGAAGGTATCCGCCATCGCCAGAGTCAGGTGACGATCAGCCTCGATATAGGACAAGGGCAGCACGGTAAAGCGTTTGGCAATTTCCTGGGGGACAACACGGATGCAGTGTGCATCCAGCACGGCATGTCTGAGGTCAACGCTTTTCTGCCCGGTGTTTTCACTGAGTGCGTCCCTTACCAGCGCATCGGTCACAAAACCCAGGTCGATCAGCACTGTTCCCAGCGGTTTGTTGCTGGTCTTCAGTTCCTGTAGCGCAATGCGTAGCTGGTCCTGAGTGATCGCCCCCCGGGTCAGCAGTACCTCACCCAAGCGCTTTTTGGGTATTGGTTTTTTCATGGCTGACTCCGCTCCAGCGCGCGCAGGCGCTGATCAAGAATGGCCATGTCAAATCCGGGCACCTGCTGCACAGCCAGCGCGCGCGCTTCTCTGTAAAACGTCAGGGCGGCTTCAGGTTGATTAATGCGCTCAAGGCTGATTGCCAAATTAAACGCGTAATCCGGACTCACCGCACCTTCATCCTGTGTGCGGGCTATCAATAAGGCCTCGTAATACGCTTCTTGTGCATCATGCCAGCGTTGTTGGCCAGCATACAGATTGCCCAGGGAGTAACTCACGGCAGCGATGTCAGGATGATCAATCTGCAGGGTTTTGAGCTCCGTTTCGCGCTGCACTGGATCTGACGCGGAGGTGGTCTCCAGTAATCCGGTGCGCGCCAATACGTCACGAGGATTCAGACTTAACAAGTGGTTGTAGGTTTGCCGGGCGCTGAGCATATCCCCCTGCTGCATGGCAGTGGCCGCAACGCCGAGCAGCGCGTCCCGATTGTCCGGATCGCGGGCGAGAAATTGTTGATAAAGAATGCGTGCGGCGGCGTAATCGCCCTGCTGATAAGCCGACCATGCGTTGAGCAACTGCATGTCCGGATTACGCATTGGTTCACTGCGGCTGATGCGAATGGGTGAGGGTGAGCCGGCAGTTGCAGGTCCGGTGCGGCTTTGGTCGGCATCCAGCGGCAGTTCGTAAAGTCCGGTTTCCGGATCGATGGCAGGCGTGTTCTGGGCAGGCGCTGGCGATGTTGTGGGCGGCGCCTGCGCTGATGCTGCTGCCGCTACTGCCGATGTGTCAACGGTTGATGCAGCTGATTCCGTCACTGCCGTTGTTGCAGCTACGTTGGTGTTGATCTCGGTGTCGTTGTCGGTGTCGGTGTCGCCAGTAGCATCAGGTACAGCGGCGACTGTCTCTGCTGGGTCCGTCTCTGCTGGGTTCGTCTCTACTGTGTTCGTCTCTACTGTGTTCGTCTCTGCTGGGTCCGTCTCTGCTGGGTCCGTCTCTGCTGGGTCCGTCTCTGCTGGGTCAGACGCCAGGGGGCTGATGGGTGCGCTGAGTGGCTCGTTGATTGCGAGAGGCGTAATGGGATACTGATTGCCGCTGCCGTCCATCAATAACAACATCAGCCAGCCGCCAAGGATGGCCACAATCGTCAATGCTGCGGTTGATACGAGTATCAGCATGCGCTTTTGGGGTGTCATGCTGGACTTGGATCGGATTTTTGAGTCAAACAGCGCGCGCGCAGATTTTTTCTCAGCCAGCGCTTCCTCGATTTTTTCAGGCTTTGCCTGACTCGTCACCGGAGCCTGTTGATTTGTTTCCGGCTTTTCGACAGGAATCTCAGGCTTAGTGAGTTCAGTGTTGTGAGCAGTGAGCTCACGCAAAAAATCCGTCATCTCTTGTTGAGGCGCAGCAGCCGGTGCTTCTGTCAGTCTTAAGGAACCAAACATGTCACCAGCGAGTGACGGCGCCGGTGATTCAGGCGCGGCAGTTTGCAACGCTGCGATGATGTCATCAGCGGAATCCACTGACTCTGTGTTTTCTGCAGGTGTAGAGGTCTCAGGCACCACAGCAGTTAAGGGAGGTGTCGCAGTGTTATCAGTCTCGGATCCTTGTGCTGCACGACGATTGGCTTCTTCAGCTTTACGTAGTGCTTCCATTAATAAACTCATCGTTGCTGACCTGCGTTACTTACCAGAGAGCTCTGGCTGTTGGCTGAACAGTCGGATTGTTAAAGTAATTATTTATATCAACACCACCGGCTGGCAGGAACTCGCGGTACTGTTCCAGATCACCGTCCAGTGACGGTTGCCGCACAACAACAGGTCGAATAAAAACAATCAACTCGGTTTTTGTTGCGGTATCGTCGCGATAACTGAACAGGTTGCGAATGCCTGGCATCCGCGAGGCAATTGGTAGCCCGGCGGAATTATTCTCCAGTGTGTCCTGCATCAGGCCGCCGAGTACTGCAACCTGCCCGCTGTACACTTTGAGTATAGACTCAATTTCGCGAATTTGAATCTCCGGAATGGCGTTAATCACTCCGGTTTCTGCCAATATCGGACTGGGGTCATTTACAAACCGCACAATTCTGGAAATGGTTGGTCGCACGTTGAGAGTGACCTGATCGCTGTCACTGATTTGCGGAGTGACACTCATCACAAAACCAACCGGAACGGTGTGAACTTCGCTGGTATACGTTGCAGGAGTACCGGGGGTGGTCGCAGTGGGCGCAATGCCGGGTTCGACGTCAATGGTGAAATACACCCTGTTATCTACCACGCGCAACATAGCGGCCTGATTATTCAGTGCCATGATTTTTGGACTGGACAGGACGCGCAGTTCGCCGAACTCGGACAGCATACGAATCGTGGCGGCAATGGCGTCCGGGCCGCTGGTGCGATCTATGGTCATCACCGACGCCGGTGCATCACTCACATTGATGCCGGTAACACTTTGCAAAAAGTCGATCTGACCACCATTGCGGCCGATGGTGGCCCAATCAACGCCGGATTGGTAGTTGTCATTTAATGATACTTCCACGACCGTTGCTTCTATCATGACTTGTGCCAGCGATCGGCTGAGCACATTATCGATAAACGCAGCGACGTCCTGGTGCTGCCGGCTTGTTGCGTTAACAGTGATCAGCCCCGACTCGGCGTTGGCAACAACAGCTGATCCCGTGGACGATCCGGCTGCTGCTGCGTCCCCTGGTGCGCCGGATGCTGCAGCACCATCAGTTGTCTCACCCAGAAGTCCGCGGATGTTATTAACCAAGGTCACCCAGAAATTGTTCACCGAACTTTGTGACAGGTTAGCAGTGGAGTTGTTAGCACTGCCGGCGCCGCCGCCTGAGGCTCCCGCTACGGTTCCAATCGAATTTGAAACGCTCAGCATGGTATTGGCGTCTCGGGTCACGTTAACGTAGTCGATACGATAGGTGCGCTGAAACGGGGTATCTGGCTCTACGATAAGTGTATTGTCAGATTCAATGCGCCAGCGGAAATCCACCTGCCGACTGATGCGTTCGATAATCTGTGGCAGCGTTTTGTCTACTGCGTTGATACTGACGTCACCAAGCACATTGGGATGCACATCAATGTTAATGCCGGCATCGCGTGCCATGGCAAACAGCAGTTGACGTACCGGGACATCCTGGACCACAACAGTGAACAGCTCTGGCGCAGCCTGCGCCTGAGGCTGGGGAAGTGATGGCATCGGGCGCACGATCTCCGGTATCCCATCGGGCACTGCTGACTGTGGCGATTGAATATGTCTGTTATCGTCTCCACGGTCGGGCAATGATGTTCCGCAGGCCGCTAGCGGCAATGCCAGCAATGTAGTAATCAATCTGAAGCGTATGCCTTTAAGCAAACCGATCATGTGTCAGCTCCTCACCGTTGAACATCTTACCGTCTCCACATTCTGAACGAATGGTTGGTTTTGCCAGAGTTCTGGCGGTAAATCATTAATGGCTGCTTTGGCGTCATCAACCCAGTTGTAATGTCCAAACAGAATTATCCATATGGGGCTACCCTGGTATCGCGTTAAACATACGTAAGTGCTGTTTAACAAACCGGATTGGTCCATCAGATTTAATGATCTCGCCAAAAAAGGTATTTCTTCAATGCCGGTCGTCAGCACCTGGATCATGTAGATCCCGGGCATGCCTGTCTCAATGAGGCGCTGATATGCATCGATGCGTGACAATACGATGCCTGGCAGTAGCGCGCCGTCAATCGGCTGGGAAATGCTACCCGGCTCTGCTGAGGGAGACGCCACGGCAGAGGTTTGGGTCTGGATCGCCGTTTGCGCCGGCACTACTGTATCGGTCAACACCGGAGTCGTGTCCGGAGTTGGTACTGGTTCGATCAGTACTGTTTCGGGAGCGGGTACTGGCTCGATCAGTACTGTTTCGGGTGTTGGAGCCGGAGAATTGACATTGCTCGCGACTTCCGCGGAATCGTTTAGCATCAAGTCTGGGGCTACTGTCTGAGTAGCGCTGCTGATGGGGCTGCTGATGGAGTTGCTAATGGTGCTGCTCTGCGTGGCGCGGGCAATGACTAGTTGCCATAACAGAATCCCAATAATCACCAGCATCACGGCAAAGACCACATGCCACACAGATATTTGTCTGGTCGGCGTGTAGTCGCAGTCCTTTATCGCTGCCTTGACGTGTTTTGCAGTTACTGTTGGTTGCAGCTGGCTTCCCAGTGAGCGCGGGCGTGTTGCGGTCGCAGATTCTGAGTAGGCGGCGAGCATGGCTTTGTCGGCCAGGATATTAATGCGACGTGTCAGGCCACCAGAGGCTTTGGCAATCAGATTCTCTGCGGCTTTGCTGAATACTTGCGGGGCCGGGCAACCTGCCACCTTCAGGCGATGGCGCAGGTAATCGCTGACCTCTTCTGGCGTCAATGGGTTCAGGTAGAAGCTGTGCGTAATGCGCTCCTTTAACTGGCGAATACTTTTATCCTGCAGATTTTTATCGAGTTCGGGTTGTCCGAATAAAATGATCTGCATCAGTTTATGCTGATGAGTCTCCAGGTTACTGAATAAGCGGATTTCCTCCAGCGTCTCCAGCGGCATACTTTGCGCTTCTTCGATCATAACCAGTACGGAACGATTGGCGGCGTGCTGCTGCAACAGATGTGACTGCAATTTTTGCATCAGCACCAGGCGCGGAGTTTCTTCTGTAACATCCAGCTTGAGCTCAAAGGCTACGGCATAGAGGATGTCATGGGGTGTCAGTTTGGGGTTGGCGAGATAAACAACGTTGACAGATTCAGGCAGACGCTGCTCCAGCATGCGGCATATCATCGTCTTGCCACTGCCTACTTCGCCGACCACTTTGAGAATACCTTCTCCCGCTTGAATCGCGTACAACAACGCTTCAAGCACCACCCCGCAACTGTTAGCGCCGCCTAAAAAAAACAGCGAGGGATCTGGTGTGATCCTGAACGGCGGTCGTTGGAGAGAGTAGTATTCCAGATACACAAATAAATTCCTTTAAAATAACTACTTACTGACTATACTTTAGGTCAAACCTCAATACAACACGGCTTCGCAGCGAGCAGCCAGTTGGAGAGGGTACAAATGGGGCGTAATCACCAAAAAATTGCAAATTAAAGGCTCATGGTGATCTGAGCCTCTATGCGGCGAGTGGTGGTGGTGCTACCCACAACGGTGGTTTTGATCAGTGTTGCCTTGAAGTACAACACGCCATTAATGCGGGACACATCCGCAATAACAATGCTGTCAGGGCTGCTGATCTCACCCGACAGCAGTGTTCGGGCAATGTTGGGCAGATTGCTGTCCACCAGTTCGGTCAGCGAATAGGTTTGTTTCTGGTTAATGTTCAACAGCCGGGTGACCGGGTTCATGCCAGTGATTGCCACCAAGGCACTACCCGTCACTCGGATGTTGTACTGTGCTGTCTGCGCCGGTGGCGGCCCCACCTCTGCTAACCACTGGCTGGTAAGTGCCGGCACGGTGCCCAGATAAAAATCAGTAGCGCCAAATGAGCCGCCACGCGCGAAGACCCGATTGTTAACCACGCTGAGCACCGTGCTGGTGCTGGCATAGGTTTTCCACACGGCACCGCCAGCGTTCAGCGTCGAATTACTGGGGTCAGACGCAAACAGCGTTGGGCTTTTGCGCTCAGCCAGCGCAATCAGGTTGTTAACGGACTGCGCTTCGCTGGCACTCAGTGCAGCTGCAGAACAGAACACGTCCGTGTTGACGCGAGTGCCGGTAAGAGTACCCAGGCTGTTGCCCGCGGTGCTGCTCAGTTGGACAATCAGGCCTTCATTAACATCTGTCATATCAAGTCGCGCAATAATCCCGGCAGTGCTCTGAGTCCAGGTGGCTATATGCTCGCTGCCGTAATCGCTGCGCGGATTGTTGATAATCGTGCTGTTCAGACACAGGTCACCGTTGGTATTGAGTACCACGCGCATGCGGCTGTTGTTTGCAAACGGCGCAAAAGGGTTGGCTCCGCTGACCAGCAGGTCATAAGTGCCGGCTAATGCTGCAGGAATCACGGCAGCGCGGTTGTCGGCCCCTACCAGGCCGCGCAGTTCGGTCAGCAGCGCATCAAGCGGTCCCACGTTAATGTCGGTCAGGCCAAATTCGCCGCCGCGCGCAAACACTTTGTTGTCTACCACGGTGAGTATCAGGCCGCCCGGATAATTGCGCCTCACCGCCGGGCCAGTTGTCAGAGTGTTGCTGCCGCTAGCGACCAGCTGACCTGGATATTGGCGCTCTGCCAGCATAAACAGTTCATTAACCGACTGAACCTGTGCTGCCGTCAATGCTGTTGCCGAGCAGTAGGTATCTGTGCTGATGCGATTGCCTGTCAAAGAAGCCATTGTGCTTCCGGCAGTATTGCGTAGATTAAAGACCAGGCCCTCAGTGAGGTCTGCGGTATTGGCAACCGCAACAAAATTTGACGTGGGGAACGTCCAGTTTGCGATCTGCAGTTTGCCGTAGTCACTGCGCGGATTGCTGCTGATCAGGCTATTCAGACACAGTTCACCGTTCTGACGCACGACCACACGCACGCGGCTGCCGTTGGCAAATTGGGCCGTCAGGTTGCTGTTACTGACCAGCATGTCGTAAGTGCCGAACAGCGCAGGTGGAATGACGGACGCCTTGTTATCTTCACCGACCAACACCCGTAAGCCAGCAAGTTGTGTATGCAGATTTCCCACCGCAACATCGGCAGATCCGAATTCGGCACCGCGCGCAAATATCTGATCATTCACAACCGTCAGCACCAAGCCGTTGCCATCGTAGCGGCGACTGACTGCGGGGCCAGAGGTCTGAGTGATGTTGTTGCCAGCGGGTAACAAGTCAGGGTATTGGCGCTCAGCCAGAAGGAATAGCTCATTGATCAATTGCAGTGCGCTGGTGCCAGGTGTCTCTGTTGAGCAAAACGTATCGTTACTGATGCGGTTGCCAGTCAGCGTACCTTGGCTGGCGCCTGCAGTATTCTGCAGGCTGACCACAACTCCGGTGCTGGTGTCGGAGATATCGAGGTTGGCAATCAATTGTGACCCAGTGTTGGTCCAGCGCAGAATCTGCGGGCTGACATAGTCACTGCGCGGATTGCTGCTGATCACGTTGTTGATACACAAGCTGCCATCGGTGCGGAGCACGACGCGCGTGCGGCTGTTATTGGCAAATGGTGCTAATGGATTGGCGCCGCTAACCAGCATCTCGTAGGTGCCCGACAGGCTTGCCGGGACAACGGCCGCTCGCGTATCGCCACCAACCGTGCTGCGAAGTTCACTGAGTAAATTCGAAAAATTTCCGAACAAGGTGTCAGTTGTACCAAAACTGCCGCCCCGGACAAACACCTGATCATTGACCACAGTCATCACCAAGCTGTTGCTGGTGTAAGTACGCGAGACGGCGGGTCCGGTAACAACCTGAGTAAATGCTCCGCCCGGCAACACATCCGGATACCGCCGCTCGCCCAGCATGAAAAATTCATCGATCATTTGCACGGCGCCGGTGGATAATCCGCTGGTCGAGCAAAAAGTGTTAGAGCTGACACGTCTGCCAGTCAGAGTGCCGAGACTGTTGGCAACACTGTTGCGCAGCACCACAGTGAGCCCAGTGCTGATATCGGTAAAATCGATGGTCGCGTTGATGTCTGTGGTGGCATGTGTCCAGCGTGCAATCTGCGTGCTGGTGTATTCGCTGCGGGGGTTGCTGCTGACCAGAGTGTCAATACACAAATCGCCGTTGGTACCGATCACCAGGCGCACGCGATTACGGCCTGCGAACGGAGAAATCGGGGTTGCCGCGCTGACCACCATGTCATAGCTGCCCGCAGCTGACACAGGGATTATGGCCGCTTTGGTTGCCTGGCCAACCTCTTCACGTAACGCGGGTAGCAGAGTTGTCAGGTTGCCAACTACAACATCGTTTGCCCCAAAACTGCCGCCGCGGGCAAACACTTCGCCGGCAACGATGCTGATGGTGACATCGGTGCTGGTATACAGACGGGTAATCGCGCCACTGGCGGTTCGATCGACTTTTGTACTTTGAGCAGGCATTAGCTGAGGAAACTTGCGTTCCGCAAGGATAAAGTATTCTTCAGCGGCCGCAATTTCCGCAGCACTGGGTGCTGCGCTGGTGCACGTTGCCCGAGTGTTTACCCTGCTGCCATCAAGCCGGCCAAAACTATCGCCCAGTGAGGACGTCAGGTGCACGGTGACAGCGGATTGCGTCGAGGGCACAACCATAAATGCATTTAAGCCGACCTGCATATTCGTCCAGCTGACGTCCGACAATGCCGAACGGGGTGCTGTCGGTGATGTCAGAGCAACGTTGTCGACACATAAGGTGCCGTTGCTTGTGAGCACCATGCGTACGCGTGTTCCATCGGGGGCTGTTGACAACGGGCTGGCACCGGACACCACCATGTCATAGGTGCCCACCATAAAACTGGCGGGTAGATATGGGCTGGTCGCCGCTGTGGTGGCACTGATGACCTGCTCGAGTCCACCGGATGACACACCGGCGACACTGACGGCGCCGGTGCCTTCGTAAACGATCCCGGAACTTACGGCAATAAATCGGTTGGTTTGCGGGTAAAAACGGAACGTGTACTGCGCGGTGCGCTGAGTCTGCACAATCGGACTGGCAGGGTAAAGCTCTGGAAACAGCTGCTCTTTCACTTCAAAGAGTTTTTCGATGCGCGGTGCGCGCACCGTATCCGGATGCTGTGGGTCAAGGTCAGTGCAGAACGCATTCAGTGAGGTGCGTACACCATCGAACTCGCCATACCGGATATTGGATAGGCTAAAAACCTGCAACAACCCAATGGCGGGATCGAGTGGTTGCTCCGGAGTCTCGGGAGTGATTCTTTGCCGGTAACTGCGCTGCTGTACCGTGTCTATCCAAGCCACAAAATTAGTGTTGTTGTTGAGGATTACTGGATTAAAAATTTCATTGCGATTACTCAGGCACAGTTGACCGCTGGAAGTAATAACGTAGCGCACCTCGGTGCCAGTAGGGATGGGTGAAAACGGTTGTGTATCACTCATGGTTGTCAGGTATGTACCTGCAAAAAACGCATCTAAAGAGGCGGGTCGGATGATGTTGTTGATACCTCCCGTCGCCGTCAGATCTCTGAAACTACCCACCGCGACATACTCTGTACCGTATCCGCCGCCTTTGGCATAAACCTGGCCTGCTGTCACCGCCAGAGTGATACCGGTGCTGGCGTAAAAGCGATACGAGGAGCCAGCGGCGGTTTGCGTAAAGGTAAACGGACCGCTTGGGAACAAAGTGCGAAAGGCAAGTTCAGCGCTAGTAAAAAATGCGTTTATCTGCGCGGCGGTTGGATCGGTGCTGGCGCCGCAAGTACCCGTGCCGGCTGTAAAATCACCCGGGGCCGCAAGGCTGAAACGGCCAACCGGTGCGCCGGTTGCAGTGCGGTAATCGATTTCCTGAAATTCGTAGACCTGATCGGCATTATTGTCAACCACACGCAGATTGATCTGCAGGTCTGCAAACGCGTTGGTCCACAGCACTGCACCATTTCTGGTCAAAGGGGTCGAGCTGGCCACACCTCCCGTCAAATTCAAGTCTGGCGTACACAGACGACCGCCGGCTGCGATGATAAATGTGACTCTGGAAGGAGCAGGCGTCGCAACCAGCCCACGGTTATTGTCTGGGCTTGCATCCGCGTCAAAAAATGTCAGGTTATACGTCCCCAACACACCTGACAGGAGCTCGGTTGTTGTCGGGGTTTGCGCCTGTGCAACATTCACCGAGCTGAGAACGCTCAAGGTTATTAGCGCCGGAATCATCCATCTGGTAAGCGCGATTTGAGCAGAAACAAAACGAGTTTTGCGATCTGACTTGTTATCCATGATTATTTCCATATCTGGAGCGGGTGAAGGGAATCGAACCCTCGTCACTTGGTTGGGAACCAAGAGCTCTACCATTGAGCTACACCCGCTTGGGCGGGCGCAAAAGTAGCGTAAAACCTGCTTTCTGTCGAGACTCTGTCTGATCTTGGTGCAGAACACTCGTGCTCTCCGGTATGGGTGATAGCGCTCGGAATCAGAGTCAGGCCATACCCAGTTGTTGCGGGTTCTCCAGCATAGGTGACAGGGCGCAACAGGGCAATTTAAATAAAACAAACGTTAAAAATCATCCGTGTATTTGCGCGATAACAGCACTCTGAGTGCTGAAATGATCCCCAAATTGTCCCCCGTTAAGTTTGTCGAACAATAAAAAAGGAGAGCCACGTCACCTGGTATGAAGTGACATGACATCCCGGGAGTCAGTATTCGGTGAGCATTGCACGCCTGTAGCCGGGGCCAGAACCTTGTGCTCAAGGTAGCTGGCAACGCTTGGTCACACTGTTTTGCCCCAATTGCGGACTGAATATTGGCTGATCAGATCTGCGGGTTGAGCGGTGGTGAGGCTTCCACCGTGGCATCAGCAGGGGCATCACGTGTGGTTAGCAAAGAGCCAGGATTGCGGATGGCGTATTGTGTCATCCAGCGCAAGCCCATCAGTTGTGACTGGCTCAATTGTTCGGGATTCATTTCACCCCTCAACCGATTCATCGAGCGCACAGCAGGCTCATACCCAAAGCGATAGGAGATTTCGTACCACATGTGTGCCATCGGCAGATTCTGCTCGGTGCCCAGGCCTTCCGAATAAATCCGACCCAGGAAAAACTGCGCCGTGGAGTCGCCGCGATGTGCTGACCGGTTAAACCAGAACTGTGCCTGCTCATAGTTGCGCGGCAGCTCGGTTTCGTTATCAGAGGCGTACAACATGCCCAGCTGGGTTTGCGCATCGCGCATACCGAGTTCTGCCGCCATGGTGAAATAGTCGCGTGCCTTGATCAGATCGCGGTCTGCACCGCGCCCTGTGGCGTACATCACTGCCGCGTTGAACTGTGCGTCCGGGCTGCCATTATCGGCTGCCATCGTAAACCAGGTCAGCGCCACGGTCAGGTTTGCTTCTGCGCCCAGGCCATTCAGATACATAACGCCCAGATTGTATTGTGAGTCCCGATGTCCCTGACGTGCCGCCTCCTGCTACCAGGTCAGCGCCTCTTCAAAATTGTCCGCACGACCCTGCCCATAAAAATGCATGGTGCCGACGGCGTATTGACCATCGGGACTGCCGGCATCGGCAGC
>CANHAR010000060.1 GCA_947458495.1 Gammaproteobacteria bacterium
CAACTATCACTGCATTTTCATGAAAGCAGTCCTCCAGTCCATCAAACTGCTTTGTCTTCCACGCTGCATCTATCGTTCGAATGACTTTTCGAATTTCAGTCTCGGCAGGCATGATGGTCCTCGCTGGCGATTGGGCTTTGCGGTCTAACACCGAGCTAAGCGGCAGTTTTTAAGTTGTAGTTTTGTGGAATACTTTTGCGAAGCAAAACCACAAAACTACAACTTAAAAACTGTCCAAGGGGCGTAGCGACTGATGCTTGAGCGACTTGTTAAGCTTTACTTTTTCTACCGCTTTTCTTCCATAATACCAATTAAATTACCGTCAGGATCTCTAAGAAACCCAATCCAAAGTTCATGATCGGGAAGCTTTGCAGCCATTTTTGGCTCACGTTCAGCTGTAGCACCACGAGCAACAATTTCAGAAAAGACTGTATTTAAATTACTTACTTTGAAATATAGAGTTGAATTTCCACCGACATTTCCAGAACCTTGTGGCGTGCTAAGCATGATGCGAACCGAGCCTGCACTTAGAAAAGCTAAAGTAGATGATGGACTAAATAGAAAATTTAACCCCAGTACGTCACGATAGAAAGACAACGCCACCGAAACGTCACTGACAGTAATTGCAATTTGTCCTATTTCAGAAAGTTTGTGTTCCATATATTCTTCCTATTGGATTAGCTTAACGCCCGCGTTCAACAGCGCAGTGAAACTGCGTCTGTTGCAACCGCTGGTTATATGCCTTTCTCACGCCGCAACCAACTTTTTAACCTGAAGCTCACCTCTACGCTGCTCAGCATACCAAAGCTCATATTGGGACTGTTGATTGAGCCAACTTTCAGCTGAAGTATCGAATGCGATAGAAAGTCGAACAGCCATTTCAGGACTGATTCCGGCGCGGCCATTCAGAATTGTGCTCAGGGTTTTCCTGCTGACACCGAGCGCCTCGGCAGCCTCGGTAACAGAGATGCCTAGTGGCTCAAGACACAGCTCTTTAATGATTTCTCCGGGATGCGGAGGGTTGTGCATTAGCATAGTGATACCTCAATGATAGTCTTCATAATTGACGACCTCGGCATCTTCACCCTTAAAAATAAATGTGACTCGCCAGTTGCCGCTTATGGTCACTGACCAGGTGCCAGAGCGGTTGCCAGTGAGCTCATGTAGCCGAAGCCCTGGCAGATCCATGTCTTTTGGTGAAGTCGCTGCGTGAAGACGACCGAGAATTAGCCGGAGTCGGGTTGCGTGGGCGACTTGAATACCGGCAGTGC
This sequence comes from Gammaproteobacteria bacterium, assembly GCA_947458495.1. Lineage (GTDB taxonomy): Bacteria > Pseudomonadota > Gammaproteobacteria > Pseudomonadales > Pseudohongiellaceae > Pseudohongiella. Next base: position 1,272 of record CANHAR010000060.1, read on the forward strand.
TACCCGATTCAAAGAATTTAGCCAAGCCCTTGTGTTTGAAGCTCCGTATCATGGCCCTCAACGTAACCTATGGCGTATCAGGTGTCAATTCCGGACCAGAGCGGCTCATAACGTCGCCGTAAGCGGCGGCAATGAAATTGCCGTCCGAGCCCGAAGGGCGACTTGACGGCTTTGTTTTGCAGCGCCCAGATTCAGGCACTTGCACGCATGTCATATCTGACATACAGTACACCCCATGAGCACCAAGGACAAGCCACTTGTTTGGCTACATGGAATTGTAAAAACGCCGCCACTCTCCGCAGACAGTCGCCTGGAAGCAGGCTACTTGCTGCGGCGACTTCAGCGCGGAGAAAAATTGTCTCTGCCACAATCGAGACCAATGCCATCAATCGGCACACATTGTCACGAGCTGCGCATTACAGACAGAGACAAGATTTGGCGGGTAGTGTACCGAGTTGATCAGGATTCGATTGTTATAGCCGACGTGTTTGTGAAGAAAACAGAAGCTACGCCCAAGAAAGTCATTGATGTATGTAAGTCTCGATTCAGGATGTATGACGATGCAAGTAAGTAAGCGAGTGAAATTAGAGGCCGCCGGATGGAAAGTCGGCAGCGCCGATGAATTACTGGGGCTGACCCCGGAAGAGTCTGCGTACATTGAGATAAAGCTAGCCCTCAGCCATACCTTGCGACAACGCAGGCTCAACAATAAATTGAGCCAGTTCGAATTAGCCAAAATGGTTCACTCCAGCCAGTCTCGAATAGCAAAGATGGAAGCAGGCGACCCAAGCGTTTCAATCGACCTGATCATGAAGTCACTCCTTGCCTTGGGTGCCTCACCCAAAGATGTAGCGAAGGCTATCTCGGCTGGCGCGCCTCAGGCTGCATAACGCCCGTGCTCAGGCGCAATTTTGGATCTGCGAAGCAGCGTAAAAATTGTCGCTGTGCAGCCGATTGTTATGTTTCTTTGCCACTGGTACAGTGTGTACAGGTTTCCAACCAATACACACAGGTGATTTATGAGAACCAACATTGTAATTGACGACAAGCTCATGGATGACGCTCTCAAGGCATCAGGATGTAGCACAAAAAAAGAAGCTGTAGAACAAGGGCTTAAGCTGCTTCTTTTACGCAGCCAGCAACAGGACGTACGGAAACTGCGCGGCAGAGTGAAATGGGAAGGAGATCTGGACGAAATGCGAGGCGGCAAATGATACTGGTCGATACCAGTGTTTGGATCGACTACCTCAACGGCGTCAAAAATAGACATACCGACACTCTTGACGCCGGAATTGTCGAAGGCTCTGTTGGCATGGGTGATCTGATCTTTCTGGAAATCCTCCAGGGAATTCGGGACGATCGGCAATACCGTTTGACCAGGCAAACTTTGCTGACGCTGGGTCGCATGGAAATGTTTGGTGAGGGCATGCCTGATAAATGTGCCGACAATTACCGTGTGCTTCGCAAAAAGGGAATTACCATTCGCAAAACAACGGATGTCATCATCGCGACGTTCTGTATCGAGCGAAGAATGCCGCTGCTCTTCCTCGATCGTAATTTTATTCCCTTTGTCGATCATCTCGGTTTGCTCTCGGTGCTGCCGGAAAAATAACGCCTGAGTTAAGCCGCACTTGCGCCCAACTCTTGCAACAGCCGGTTACGCAAGTCAGAGAACTGACCAGCAGCGTAAACCGGTTTAGTAACGCGTGCTGGCTCTATGTCACGACCCTCAAATGGATCGCCCGCGTATCTCGGGAAGAAGTGCATGTGCAAGTGCGCAATGATGTTCAGTGGCTGTCCACGCGCACAAATCGGGCAGGCGGAACCGTCACATAAGCGTTGCCATTCAGCTGGGGAATTCCATTTGCTCAAGTGGCGAGTCTCTTTGTGTGCGGCCTAACGTTTGAGTTAAGCGGGAAGGCGCGCATAGACGCAAGAATTTCGTATTTGTCCATCAGGTGACTGCATTGTGTTGCGTAAGACGCCTTCAAGCGTAAAGCCGCATCGCTCGGCAAGTCGGCGCGATCCGTAGTTGGCCTCGTCAGTCACGAGTTCGACTCTTCTGGCTTTCAGGCTACCGAGCGCCCAGTCCGTCAGCGCAAGAACTGCTTCGGTTCCATAGCCTTTGCCTGCTTCGGTGGTACGGACCCAGTAGCCGACTTCGGTCTTGGGCAGAGTCCAATCCGTGCGGTGCAACCCCACCGAGGCAACTAGACGCCCGGTGCTCTTCGAGAAAGCGAGGTACGGAAGATCTGTCCGGATAAGGAAGTTGGCTTCTGCCTTGCGGCAACGGACTTCGGCTGACTGTAGTGTTTGCTCCTCCGCGACCCAAGGCAGGAACCACAGGTGCTCCCGCAGTTCCGCGATTGACTCCAAGAGGGCCTCATGAAGTTGCGACGCATCAGAGGTCCGAAAAGATCGGAGTTGAAGACGCGCGGTTTCAAGGGAGTTCGGAACCGGAAATAGGAGTGGGTCGGACATCTGATTCTGCGGCCTAACGCCGAGTTCATCGGCAGTTTTTAAGTTGTGGTTTTATGGAACACTTTTGCGTAGCAAAACCATAAAACCGCGACTTAAAAACTGTCCAGTGGAGCGAAGCGGAAAGATGCTGCAACGACTTGTTATGCCATTTTTTGTGGCACATTTTACAAATAGTAGATTTATAGTAAGTTTTAAACAAGATGTTCTTTATTTAAACTCAGCTAAATAAATTGAAGCGTTAGCTACGGCCTAAATAAATGTGCTCACAAATTCGCTTTAACCTAATCATTGAGATTTTCAAAATGAAAGACCTCTGGAAAAGGCTCATAATAGTGATGCAATAGTTTCTTCCATTCTTGATATTGTGGAGAACCACGAAAACTTACCGTATGCGCTTCTAATGTTTGCCATTTCACAAGTAATATGTAGCGATTTTTTATTTCGATACAGCGTTGAAGCTCATGTGAAATATAACCCTCTATAGAGCAAATATATAATTTTGCCCTTTCAAAATCGGACTCAAAACTAAGTTCATGTCCTAACTTAACATTCAGAATGGCAACTTCTAAAATCATTGGTATTCCCTTAGGCATAACGCCGCGCACACGGGCGGCGAAATAAGCGCAGCGTTTTGGCTGTCTCAGCGACCAACGGGAGCGAATGATACGCCTTGTTAAGCGCTCTACTATTCACGACCCACTGCCGCCAACGCAACACCTGCGCCCATAAACAAACCGCCACTTGCAAACCCAAAGAGTTTGTTGTGACGCCCTGACTTTAATGTTGATGCCAGCACGCTACTGAGCAGTGCATACCCAGAATCCATCACAACTGCCATGAGCCAGAAGATACCTGAAAGCAGCGCGATGTTGGCGAAATAGTTTTCTTGCCCTGATACAAATTGCGGCAAAAATGCAGAGAAGAAAAATATTGTTTTAGGATTGGTAAGCGACACCCAAAAACCCCGCTGAAACGAACCCACTGCACTGAGAGAGTTCAATGTTGTGTGCCCAAACGAAGCTCGTATTTGTTTGTAACCGAGATATAACAGATACGCCACGCCTAACCACTTAATCCATTTAAGACCTTCGCTTACAGCAGTGACAAACCAACCCGTACCCAGCGCAGCGACAAGCAACTGCACGATCATGGCGCAGCTTGTGCCGGCAACTGCCTGCAACCCTCTGGCCTTGCCATGAACAATACTGGTGGTTACGATCACCATCACATTAGGGCCGGGAAGAATAATCAGGCCAAAGGCCAACAATAGAAACAGTGCCAATTCCATGTTTAAATTTCCGAAACCTGATTGCCGCTTGAACGCATAGTTAGGTTGCTGGCACGTCGCTGCCTAGCGCTCTCCACTCAAAGTAAGCGAGAGACGCTACAAAGGCAGCCTCGCCGATAAGGTAGCTCATTCCGAGCAGTGTTGCACTGCTAGAGAGGGCGGTCACCATGGATACACAAACCAAGGACCAAACGGCGTTGGCCAGCACTAGAAAACGAACCGCTCTGGCACTGTGGCGAGCTGCAGAAGCGATAGAAAACGAGTATGACGCGTATAGGATGTTGGCGCAGCCCACCATGTGAGCGAAACGAAGTAGCCGCTGGCACTAAGCCCGAAGCGCCAACGGCAGCAGCCGCACTGCAATCGATCCACAGTAGTGCACGTAGTGAGAGCATGATCGAGGAACCTCGCTAACTAGACACAGCGACCTAACGCCCGTGCTCACGCGCAATTTTGGAGCTGCGTAGCAGCGTAAAAATTGTCGCTGTGCAGCCGATTGTTATAGCCGTCATTCGTAGTGCGTCCAAAGCCGCAGCACTTTAACCGCACGCTCTTTCTCCAATACCTGGTACACAAGCCTGTGTTGAATATTGATGCGACGCGAGTATGCGCCCGATAGGTCCCCAATAAGCTTTTCATAAGGAGGTGGGCTAGCAAATGGATCATTCCTGAGAATCTCCAGGAGCTCCTGGGCTTTTGGCTTAAGTCCAGAGGAAGCCACCTTCTTGGCGTCTTTCTGCGCCTGCTTGGTGAAGTGGAGCTGCCACATCACCAATCAAGCTCTTGCTCTGTCTCGGTCAGATCAGTCGCTAACCCTTCGCGGATTGACTCTCGCATGCCGGGGATCGATACCAAGTAGAGAGTTTCACTGATGGCATTCCAATCCTCCTCGGCCAGCAATACTGCATTGCCCCGCTTGCCTGTTATGACGATAGGCTTATGCGTTTGTTTGGTTTCGTCGATCAGGGCGTACAACTTTGATCGTGCTTCTGTAGCATTGAATGTAGACATAGCAAACCTCCATTTCGCTGTAGCGTACGCCTATCCGTACGTTCTGTCAAAGACTATAACGCCCCGCACAAGGGCGGCCAAATAAGCGCAGCGTTTTGGCTGTCCCAGCGACCAACGGGAGCGATTGCTGCGGATTGTTATGCTGCATTACGCAGGCCCTTTACCATTATTTTTGTTTTGAGTGCCGACCCTTCTCTCAGATCTTCAACCTGCCCGGACGAAAGGAAGCCTGAAGAGTCATATAGGCCTACAGCTGCATCATTGGTTGTAGTAACAGACAGCTCTATCAAATCGCAATTTCTGGCGATGGCCCAAGTTGTGATGCGTTCAAGCAATGCCTTGGCGATTCCTTTCCCGCGTGCGTCCGGCGATACCCACATTTGATACACATGGGCTACTTTTGAATCAGTGTCGTGCACCAGACCCCAAGCAATTCCGATAGGATCTTCACCACATTCTGCAACTAAAGGTAGCGCGGATTTTGCACGCCCCGCTGGGTCCAAACGAGATTCCCATTCAGACTGCATGAACGCCGATTCACGTTCATACGTTGAGCCAAATGAATCTGGAGCATCTTTCAACGAGGCTAGCCGAACTGACTTATAAGCAAGCCAATCTGCGGGTCTCAGTACTCTGATATTGAATTCACTCATGTGGGTTGTTTTGCTGCATAACATTTGTATCCTGCTTAAACGCAGAAAACCGGTTTTTCTGCACGATATCTCAATAGCGCCCTACATAACAAATCAAATGAAAGCTTTTGAATCGATTTTATAATTTTTCTCTCTGGAAAACCGTGCGCGTTAAGCGTGCGCTCGCAAACCTGAACTAACGTGCTATAACACTAATACAAGAAATTAGTATTTTGAACATGGAGGTTCAAATGGTCAGTCCATTCTTGCTGGATATCAGTCGAGACATGCGCTTACGTGGTTACAGTCTGCAGACTGAAAAGACCTATCTTAGTATTCCGGCTGAATTTCTGGGAACTAACTCTTTAAATTCCCCGATACAACTACTAGAACCACATGTTTTTTATACACTTGTCGTCCTGCGGGCGGCTCTGCCAGGCGTCCAGACCGTCGAAGTGGCGAAGTGGCGAAAAGGCACGTTTTCTATCGGTTCAGGCCTTTCGGATATAGTTTATGTCCCATTCCGTCTCATCCTGAAAAACGAAGCCGTGTTTTTGGTAGAAACTGTTTGATTCACTGTCGCGAAGTGCCGTGACAGAAATTGTCATACCCAGTTGGTCCGCCGTAGCAAAGATTTTTTGCAGAACGTTGCCGCCAATTCCACGACCTTGATACTGTGGCTCGATGTAAAGGTGATCGAGTTTGAGGCCGCTGGCCTCTGGTTTTACAACAACAAAGCCAACGCGTAATCCACTGACATTGATAAATCTTGTGTATTCCGGATTAAAGCCTGAGACAAATCTTTCTCTGGCGCGATCCGGATCAAAACGTCCAACTTTCGTCAGACTTTCATGCATAGCTGCGATACGTATTCTGACAAGTTCTTCTACGTGTTCCGGGAAAGTGGGTTCAAACTCTAGAATCATATTCACTACCGTTCATTTTTATTCGGGCATTTCTGGGTTTTTCGAGTCATTGGGGACGGAGGCATTGCTCGTAATGCCCCCGTCCGCAATGACAGTCCCCAATCACAACCAACCCACAATCAGAAATGCGCGGCAGTCAGCTCGACGTTGGCGCCAACCCAAGCTTTGGCAAAGCGTTCGCGCACAGCAGCTGCGCCGGCGGTGTCACCCTGGCCTTCCAGTGCATCGGCAAGTCCGTGCAGTGCCCAACCGTTTTCGTTGAGCATTACCAAGTCGCGTTCAAAAACCGCTTGAGCATCGGCGTGCCGGCCTGCGTTGATCAACGCTTGACCAAGGTACAGTCGGGTGGATTGCAACCAATCCGGCGGTTCCATGTAGCGCAGCTTGTCCTGAATATCAACCGCGCGTTCAAACTCGGTGATGGCGGTGTTGTAATCCTGCTGTGCGTTGGCAATTTCGCCGGCCAGCATGTGTGAGGCAATGGTCAGCATATCCGATGCCGGGTTGACGCTGGCGCGCCAGGTGGCCAGATCGGGATTCTGCAGTGTGGTCATCATCTTGGCATGTTCGGCCTGGGCGGCGGCGATGTCGCCGCGTTTGGCAAACGTGGAGCCGTGCATCCAGTTCAACATGCCGTCCAGGTAAGGCTGGCCGGGCGCGGGGCTTTGCAGAGCCGCCAATTCGTCGTACATGCCAAAGGCTTTGAGTGTCATCCAGTGTGCAACCGGTGCACGCAGGCCTGAACCGCGACCCAATGATTCAGCGTTGGCCATCATCAACATGGGTTCGGACACACTCATTGCGCGTACGCTGTTGCCCTGCAGAACACCGGCCCAGTGGATAAACATACGGGCGTGGCCGCCGTGGTTGGTGGCGGAGACAAAGTAGGTGCCGGTGCGTGGCAGCGGACGTTCGCCCCAGGCACTGGTGACCACGGTGTCAGCATTCAGCGAGCGCTCATTGCTGGTGATGGCGTCGTCGTAGCGGCCTACACGCATGTAGATGTGGCCGGGCATATGCACCATGTGGCCGGCCATGGGAGTCAGCGACTCCAGTCGGTCAGCTGATGGCACCGCGCGCTCGGGTTGGAACGAGGCTTCCAGCAAGTGGATGTGCAGGTGCGTGAGGCCGGGGTGGCTCATGTCCTGTTCCATGCCGCGCTCCAGCACTTCCAGTGCGCGATCGACCATGGGCAGCGCGCTGCCATCAACGGCGGAGTAGTAGGTCCAGGGTGTCGACATCATGATGCCGTGCGCAACCAGGAATGCAGCTTCCAGATCGGCGCCGTGTGCCTGATAGTTGGCTTCGGCGGCGCTTATAAACGCCTGGGTACGCTGTGCGGTGTCGGGGTAGGCTTCGGTGTTGTACATCTCCACAACCGCATCAATCAGCCCGCGATCTTCAGATGACAGGGTATCGCTGAGCGCTTTGGCGCGGGTGATGGTGTTTTTGCCTTCGCTGACCGGGTCGTCGGGCGATCCGCCGTAGCGGCTGTTGGGGTTGGGACCGATGGCCAGCGCTTTGCCCCAGTGAATCATGGCGTTGTCGGGATCAAAACACAGCGCGGCTTCAAACGAGGCGATGGCTTCCGGAAAGTAGTATCCGTAGGTCAGGCGCATGCCTTGATCAAAAAACGCCTGGGCCTCTTGGTACGCTGCGCCAACGTCGCGGCCAAATACGCCGGTGTTGGGGATCAGCGGCGCCAGCGCGTCGGCGCAGGACAGCATCTCGGCAGTGGCAACAGCGGGCATACTGGCCTGCGGGGCATCGGCCGCTTGCCCGGGCGCGGGTGATTCTGCGCCACAGGCAACCAGCAGACTGATCGCGGCGGCCAGCGTAAGTTGACGGGGAAACTGTGTCATAAAAACCTCTTGGTTATCATTGTTATCAGCAGGTACATCTGGATACGACTATACGCCTGCTGGCCTTGTGTTTAAAAGTCGGGCAGATCAAACAAGCGTCAGAAATCAATAGCCATAATGGTCACCGGAGTGCCGTTGTAGGGCTCGCGGCTATACAATTGCCAGCCGAGACGAGCGTACATCTGTTCCTGATCCGGCGTGTACAGGTACAGGCGTTTGACGCCATTTTCCTGTGCATGTTGCATCACCCGTTTCACCAATGTGGAGCCGATGCCTTTGCCGCGGTGGACCTCATTCACATACACACTCGCCAGCCACGGTGTGAGTTCCGGGTGAGAGCTCATGTCATCGGCCAGAATACAGGCGGAGCCCAGCAGCTCGCCGGCGTCCTCGGCCACAAAAGTGGTGGGGATGACCTTGCCTTCCAGGTCTTCCTGCATCTCCTGCACGCGCTGGTCAAAACTGCGCAGCGGATTCAGGTAGGACCATTCGGCGTGGTGCCACTGCGCCAGTGGTAATAAATGTTCCGGTTTGTCTTTTAAATTCAGAATCAACATAAAACCTCGAGCGCACGACGCGCAATGATCTCGCCATGTTCCTGTACAAAATGACCGCCTTCTGCCACTTCAAAAGGCGCGGGGCAGCCACGAATCTGTTTGCGCAAATTGTGCATCACCGGCGGGCCGAGCACGGGGTCGCGCATGCCAATGGCCATAAAACTGCGGCCTTGCCAGGAGTTTTTTAGCCAGTCGCGGGCGGTGCGCGAAACAGCAGCGCCATCAGCATCGGGATGGTCCGGGACCAGGTTGGGGAATCTGCGCACGCCGGCTTTGTAGCTGACATCGGGGAACGGCGCTGCGTAGGCGTCGCCTTCGGCAGCGCTCAACAGTCGCTCGCCTCGGCGCATCAGCGCGGCAATGTCCATGTCCGGACGGCTGTTGGAATAGGCGCGCCAGTCCAGAAATCCTTGCCCAAGCGGCACATCGCCGGTGCCGAGTCCGGTGTTCATCACCAGCAGGCGGTCAATGTGATCGGGGAATTCCATCGGCAAGGTCAGACCCAGAATGCCGCCCCAGTCTTGCACCACCAGCATGATGCGCGCATCGGGCGCTGAGCGCAGAATCACTGTGCGTATAAACGCGATGAGCATGTCGCGGTGTTTGCTGAGGGTATAAAAACTGTCGTCCACGGGTTTGTCGGAGCGTCCAAAACCGATCAGATCCGGAGCAATCACGCGGTGTCCGGCATCAACAAACACCGGAATCATTTTGCGGTAAAGGTAACTCCAGGTGGGCTGGCCGTGCAGGCACAACACAATGGAGCTGGCGTCGGCGACGCCTTCGTCCACGTAGTGCACCCGCAGGTTTTCAAACCCGGGCAGATCACTGACGTAGTGCGGGGCAAACGGGTAGCCGGGCAGGTTCTGGAAGCGCGAGTCGTCGGTGCGTAACACAGCGCTGGCTGGGGTGGTTGTCATTATGGTTCCTTGTTGGTTTGGTTTGACCTCAATGCGTGGCCACAATATGCGCAAGTTGCGGGGCTTGCACAAGTGCGGGATTGCCGTTTTGCGGGTGAGGATGGCAGTTGTAATGAGGCTGGCGATAGTTACCTGCTGTCTGTCAGAATCGCGGGTCTTGACGCTTTTATTCTGTTTGCCTCTGTTGGGCGCTCCGGCGCAGCTCTGCCCTATGAATCGTAATGTGCTGTTATCGATGATCCTGCTGAATGCCTTTGCCACGCCGGTGATGCTCAGCGCCACCAATGTTGCGTTGCCAAGCATTGCCATGGACTTTGGCATGAGTGCGCGGCTGCTGAGCTGGGTGCCGATGTCGTTCCTGATGGCGAGCACCATGTTTGTGCTGATTTTCAGTCGCATCGCCGATGCGGTGGGACGTAAGCGCATCTTTTTGCTGGGTACCGCGGCGGTGTTGCTGAGCTCCTTGTACGCGGCCATGTCGGTGAACAGCACCATGCTGCTGAGTGGACGTTTTCTGCAGGGCATCAGCGCGTCGATGTTGCATGCCACGCAGCTGGCCATCGTCAGTTCCGCATTCCCGGCCAATCAGCGCGGCAAACTGATTGGCCTGGTCACTGCCGCGGTGTATGTGGGTTTGTCGGCGGGGCCGCTGTTGGGTGGATTTGTGGTGGATCATCTGGGCTGGCGGGCGGCGTTTTTGCTGCAGGTGCCGCTGGCCATGGTGGTGTTGCTGATGGGGGTTTTTGCGGTCAAAGGCGAGTGGCGAGCGGACACGGTGTTGCCGTTTGACCGTGTCGGCGCGGTGGGCTGGAGTGTCAGCATTGCGCTGTTTTGTATTGCGGTGACGCAGTTGCCCTCGCTGCTGGCGTTTGCGTTGTTTGCCGGCTGTGCTATCAGTACCGCGTTGTTTGTCAGGCATACCCGCAACAGTCAATTTCCACTGTGGGATATCAATCTGTTTTTCAGCAATCGCACCTTCACGCTGTCGTGTGCGACGTCGCTGCTGATGTACAGCGCCACCTACGCCATTGTGGTGCTGATGAGTCTGTATCTGCAAAGCGTCAAGGGTTTTACGGCCACCAATGCCGGCATGATTCTGATGATTCAGCCGATCATTATGGCTACGCTGTCACCGCTGGCCGGGCGTTGGTCTGATCGCATTGAACCGCGTTTGCTGGCGACCGCTGGCATGGTGATTACCTGTGTTGGACTGGCGCTGTTGTCACAGCTCGATGCCAACAGCAGTGTGCAATACATTGTTATGTCACTGGTGATGACCGGCGCCGGGTTCAGCCTGTTTTCCTCGCCGAATATCAACGCCATCATGGGCTCGGTGGATAACAAACATGCGGGCGGCGCATCGGGTGCCGTGGCAACAACGCGGCTGCTGGGTCAGTTGAACAGTATGGTGCTGGTGACGCTGGCGATTGCGTTGATCATGGGCAACACGCCGGTCAGTCCGCAGACCGCGCCGCTGTTAAATCAGGCGCTGAGTCTGAGTTTTGTGATCAGTGCCGCGTTGTGTATTCCGGGTATTCTGTTTTCGCTGGCAAGGGGACGCGTTCATCCACGTCGTTCTGCTTGATCTAAGGGCTGGGGACGGATTGGTGGGGACGGAGAGATCAAAATTTGATCTCTCCGTCCCCACATCAACACATCAAAACTACTTTGTCATGTTACGCAAGAAATTAACCAACACCACTGATACAGCAACGCCAAACAGAACTGCTGGCACTTGCGGCCAGACCATTGGCTCGCCTGACACGACACTTTGAATGCTGAGATAAACCAGGATGCCAACCGCAACAATCACGGCGGGCAATAGGTGGCTGCCAATCGACTTGCTGTCACGGTATTGGGGATTGAGACTGGATAACAGTGACACCAACAAGGCGAGAAAGAAGGGTAGCGCAACCTTTTCGAGACTCTCGGCATCGGTCGCTGAGACAAGGATTTGCGTAAACATAAATCCAACTAACACAAAAAAAGCAGAAATTCCCACTGCCTGTTTGAATTTAATCAATTTATTGGGCCTCCAGAATTACCTGCCAGCAGCAGTATTCATAATTTCAGTAAAGACCTGACTCCACCGAGCACATTGATCAATCATGGGCAAAAAATTCTCCCTAAAGCCAAGTTGGCCACCGATTTCACTACATCAATTTCTTTGCTCACAAGAGCGTGTTCAAAAACCAGAATCTGCTTTCAGCGAGTGTCTGCATTTTTGATTTCGGCGAACGCTGCGATTGTACACATGCCCACTGCCACATACTCGCAAATTTAACGCTGACACACCACAAATAAGAAGGAAGTGGCAGGGAGTGGGGACGGAGAGATCAAATTTTGATCTCTCCGTCCCCACTCCCTGCCCACTCTATGCCAACTGTGCTAGTTTAGCGCGCCAGCAAACACCCGCTGTTGAGACCTTTGTTTATGTCTGTTTTTACGCCACTCACACTCCACGATGTCAGCGGTTTTATGCGCCAGTTTGATCTGGGCGATGTGCTGCGCATTCATGGCATCAGTGGTGGCAGTGAAAACACCAACTATTTTGTGGACTGTACCAGCGGTGCTTATGTGCTGACATTGGTTGAACGCGGGCCCGTGCAGGATCTGCCGTTTTTTATCGCGTTGCTGGAGTGCCTCAAACGCAGCGGTCTGCCGGTACCTTATGTGTTTCGTAACCGCGATGGCACTGCGCTGTTGTCCTTAAAAAACAAACCGGCGCTGTTGCAACCGCGGCTGCCTGGTGCGCATCCTGATCAGGTGAGCCCCGCACAATGTGCA
>CANHAR010000061.1 GCA_947458495.1 Gammaproteobacteria bacterium
GCCCTTCAGGTAATTTCCATGGATACCTGTGTAGAAATTGCTATACACAATATCGTCGGAATTGCTGGCGATAATCATCTTTTTGTAGTCATCAACCGCCCTTGCCTCTTCAGTTGCGATAAACGGCGAACCAATGTAAGCAAGATCAGCGCCCATAGCCTGGGCCGCCAGAATTGCACCACCAGTGGCAATGGATCCTGACAGTAACACTGGACCATCAAACCAGTCTCTGACTTCTTGAATCATAGCAAACGGGCTCTTGACGCTGGCATGACCACCCGCGCCTGCCGCTACACAGATCAGGCCGTCAGCGCCTTTTTCAATCGCCTTGTGCGCAAACACATTGTTGATGACATCATGCAGGACAACACCGCCCCAACGGTGCACACCTTGATTGACATCTTCGCGCGCACCAAGACTGGTGATAATGATGGGCACCTTGTACTTCTCACACATCGCCATGTCATGTTCAAGGCGATCGTTGCTGCGATGCACAATCTGATTGATAGCGAAGGGAGCAGCCGGTTTGTCCGGATTGGCTTTATCCCACGCTGCCAGCGTTTCAGTGATCTCTGCCAGCCAGTCTTCAAGTTGCTCTGCAGGTCGGGCATTTAATGCTGGCATCGATCCCACCACGCCATTAATACACTGAGCGATGACCAACTTCGGATTGCTAATGATAAACAGCGGAGAGCCGACAACAGGGAACGGCAGGTTTGCAAGAATTGGAGGCAAGCGAGACATAAAAACTCCTATCAGTAATTTTAGTATCCAGCGTAATCAAGTTGCTGAACTCTGTGTTATTAAAATTTAAAATCCTTCCAGCACCAGTTTGCCCAAGGTATGTTCGGACTTGAGAAGCTGATGTGCAGTCTCCAGGTTCTCTGGACTAATCCTGCCAAGGTGCTGGCCTACGGTTGTTTTGATGATGCCTTTGTCAACCAATCTCGCGACTTCCGTCAGCAGTTTGTGTTGCTGATCCATATCACTGGTTTTAAACATCGCGCGCGTAAACATAAACTCCCAGTGCAGCGAGAGACTTTTTTGTTTCATCAGTTTGATATCCAACGGTTCGGCCGGATCATCAATTAATGCCAAGCGCCCCTGTGGACGTAACATGGCAACCAAATCCGCATAGTGCTCACCCGTGCGATTGATGCCCGCCACATCAGTGACGTCAGTCAATCCTGTCGATTGCAGTTCTGCTGAAAGTTTTTGTGAGTGATCCAGTACATGATGCGCACCCAAGGATTTTACCCAGGCTTTACTTTCCGCTCTGGAAGCGGTGGCCACTACCGTGGCAGACGTCAGTTGCCTCGCCAGTTGTACCAGTACTGATCCAACGCCGCCCGCAGCACCGACCACCAGCACAATCCGATCAGATGCGGCAGCCCCCAGCGGTACTTGCAAACGCTCAAAGAGCATTTCCCACGCGGTGATCGCAGTTAATGGCAACGCGGCCGCTTGGGCATCGGACAGACTGGCCGGCGCCAGTGCTGCGATGCGTTCGTCCACACATTGAATTTCTGCGTTACAACCAGGCCGGCTAACGTCGCCGGCATACCAGACGCGGTCACCTGCTTTAAATCGGCTCACCGCTGTACCAACGGATTCAACAATGCCAACAGCATCCCAGCCCAACACTTTAGGTTGATCAGCCGGTGCTGTGATGCGTGCACGAATTTTGGTGTCTACAGGATTCACTGCAATAGCGCTGACCCGCACGAGCAGATCATGAGGTTCGGGAGACGGCATGGGTTTGTCAAAAATAAACAGCGGTCCCGAGGTGTATCCAATTGCTTTCATGACGACTCCGTTTTGGTTTTCAGAGTCTGAGTATACTGTAGAAAACCTTAGGCGCCAGAGCACTGTTTTTGCAAAAAAAGGCAGCCAATCAGGCTGCCTTAACGGCCAATAACCGTCTAAAACCTTCCTGGCAGGTTTACTTTGCTGCCATCAACAGGTCACGGCTGTTCTGTATCGGAATTTGTCGTGGTTTCATGGCCTCAGGCACTTCCCGGCGCAGTTCGATATGCAGCAATCCGTTTTCCAGATGTGCATTAACGACTTTGATATGGTCTGCCAGTTGAAATGCCCGCTCAAAATTGCGCGCTGCAATTCCTTGGTGCAGGTATTGACGTTCTGCAGTGTCCGGGGACTTTTCAGCTCGCACTTTCAAGGTCTGGTGCTCGGAATGCAAACTCAGTTCTTCTTGGGTAAAACCGGCGACAGCCATGGTGATACGGTAATCATCCTGTCCCAGGCGCTCGATATTGTAGGGTGGATAACTGGGCTGATTCTGTTCGCGCTGAACAATGGAATCTAGCAACTGGCTCAAATGGTCGAAGCCAATAGTTGAGCGATACAGGGGAGCAAAGTCAAAATTTCTCATGATCGAATCCTCATAGAGCAATAAGATTAATAACAAGTTTTAGTGCCCATCAACATGATCGGGCAAATCGAACAAGCCTCCAGAAGAGCCCTTGTCCTGAAGCCTTTATTAAGGCCAAAAACAATGGTTTCAAGTTTCAACACACAAAAATTTTGATATTTGTGACAATTTTTTGGCACTTTGCCAGCAGGTGATCTATAAAAATTTTGGCATCAGGACGATTCCAAAGGCTTGCTGACGTCACACACTCGTCAGCAAGCACCCTTGTTTCCTGCCATGGAAGGTAGGCGCCGGATCATCACTGCTTCCTGCTGGTCCGGTTCTTTCGGGGGCATACAATGCCCCCGTTTTTTTTTACCGTTCCTTTTTGGAGCACGGTAATGGCATGATTACGTCATCCTTATTAGCCAAACGTGTGGACTGTTTAATGATGACAAAAACGGTGTTGATTACAGGAGCTTCCTCTGGATTTGGAAAAGCGTGCGCGCAGCGTTTTGCGCAAAGTGGATATCGTCTGATTTTATTGGCGCGCCGCGCTGACAGATTAGAGGAGCTTGCCGCGCAACTTGCTGCGCAGTGTGAAGTCTGTGTGCTAGCCGTGGATATCACAGATACCCCTGCCTTAGAACATTCTCTGAATTCTCTGAATAAGCCTTTTAACAACGTAGACATTCTGATCAATAACGCCGGGCTGGCGTTGGGACTTTCAGCAGCCGATGAAGCCGAACTGTCGGATTGGCAAACCATGATTGCCACCAATGTGACAGCCTTGGTGACCATGACACGCTTGATCCTGCCGGGTATGGTTGCGCAGAATTCGGGTCACATCATCAACATAGGGTCTACTGCCGGACACTGGCCTTACCCTGGTGGTAACGTTTATGGCGCGAGTAAAGCGTTTGTGCAGATGTTCAGCCGCGAACTGCGCGCGGATCTGTTGGGTAAAAAAATAAAAGTCAGCAATATCGATCCCGGTATGGCGGAGACTGAATTTTCACTGGTGCGGTTTAACCAGGCACAGGAAAAGGCTGACAAAGTTTACGAAGGCACCACGCCGCTGGGTGCAGAGGATATTGCGGACATTATCCACTGGGTGTGCAATACCCCCGCGCATGTCAACATCAACACGCTGGAAGTTATGCCATTGTGTCAGGCCTGGGGCCCGCTCAAAGTAGATCGCAGCATGAAATTTGCTGACGAATAAGTGGCTGCTCGATCAAGTTCTCAGCGTAAGGCTTCGTTGATAACCACCACAACAGGACTGTCAGTTTTGTTGTGGATCTGGTACGGCTGCCCCGCTGTGCGCCATGCCCAGTCTCCAGCCGCCTTCAACTCGCTGGTAATTCCGTCAGCACGACTCACATGCAGCAAACCCTCAGATACCTGCACAATGGCAACGGGATAACCATGTGAGATATCGGCAGAGGACTCACCGGCTGCCAACTCCACCCTGAACGATCGAAACCACGCATTTTCAAGTTGTGGTTCCTGGGTCAGGCCCATGACTGGAATGGCAGTATTTGTATAAGGCGCGGCATAACTGGCCAAGGCAATTATTCTGAATAAGCCTGGTCCATCGTTGCTTACCCTGTGAGTAAACTGTTCATCAACGTAGGTGATCACACTCGACACCCGGCCGTTTAAGGGCCCCTCGCCGTTACTGATAAAGGTATACAGGATCGCAGAGTCATGTGTGTGCGGTAAGGTGGTGTCTCCAGGATTGATTTGCACGTCAAGCAGCCGCAGATCACCCTCAGTGTGCACCGTTCTGTGCCGCGGTTCCTGCAGAATATTGACTGTGCGAATACGGTCAAATTCGGCCTCGCTGTTGTTTGTTGCAACAGTCGGTTGAGGCTGCGCGTTGAGTATTGCCGGGACAATAACACTACATAGCAGGAACATGGTGACAAGCGCATTTCTCGAATGTGATGTTTTCATGAGAATTTTCCTTTTTATTATTTTTTATCCACACGAGTCAGATCGCCTTTTATACTTTGTTTGTTCAGAATCTCACAAGCTTTATCCTGCATCTTATGATTGCGATCTGATGTCTAATGCGGTTGCACACTTTTGGTATACACATCACTGCCAAGTGCCTGGCTACATTTTTTAGAGAAAACATTTTTTTCTGCAACCAAAAGGCGAACTCAGCAATAGCTATTTAAATATCACCGAGTTGCTTACTGACATACCTTGATTCATAAGGTGACAGAGATTTTACTGATCACTCTCAGTGCTTTTTGAACCGCCAGTTCTGTATTGTCATCTTTGGCAAGCGCAACACCGAGTCGACGCTCACCGTTCACCTCTGGTTTGCCAAACAGGCGCAGATCCGTATCAGGTTCAGTCAGCGCCTCGTGAAGATTTCCATATTGCATGTCGCGCGACGTGCCAGCCACCAACAGCACAGCAGAGGCAGACGGGCCAGTTTGTCTGATCACCGGTATTGGCAAGCCGAGTATGGCGCGTGCATGGAGCGCAAACTCGGACAGGTTCTGCGATATCAGCGTTACCAACCCGGTATCGTGCGGCCGCGGAGAGACTTCGCTGAAGTAAACCTCATCACCTTTAACAAACAACTCGACACCAAACAACCCGCGCCCGCCCAGGGACTCAGTGACGGCAGTTGCAATACGCTGCGCCTCAGCCAACGCAGCGTCCGACATACGCTGTGGTTGCCATGATTCGCGATAGTCGCCACGTTCCTGACGGTGACCAATAGGTGCGCAGAAGCTGGTGCCATGACGATGGCGAACCGTTAACAGCGTGATTTCGTAATCAAAATGGATAAACCCTTCAACAATCACTTTGCCTTTGCCCGAGCGGCCACCAGACTGAGCGTAATCCCACGCCAGAAGCGCCTCAGCGTCAGTTCGCACGGTGCTTTGACCTTTGCCCGAGGATGACATGATGGGTTTTACAACACAGGGCATACCGATCTGTTTTACGGCCTCCAGATACTGCTCACGTGTTTCAGCAAATTGATAGGGCGAGGTCGCTAACCCAAGTTCTTCGGCAGCCAGACGGCGGATGCCTTCGCGATTCATAGTCAGGCGTGCTGCACGCGCCGAGGGTATTATTTGCCAGCCTTCGGATTCCAAAGCCACCAGTTCGTCGGTGGCGATAGCCTCGATTTCCGGAATAACAAAGGCCGGTTGTTCACTCTCAATGAGCGCTCTGAGCGCTGCACCGTCAAGCATGTTGATTACATGACGACGATGCGCCACCTGCATGGCAGGTGCATTCTCATAACGATCCACGGCAATGACTTCGCAACCGAGGCGCATGAGTTCAATGACAACTTCTTTGCCGAGTTCACCACTGCCTAACAACATAATCCGGGTTGCGTGAGGTGATAAAGGTGTTCCGATTGAGCTCATAAAGAATCCGGTCTGTTAGTGAAAAAAAGCGAGGTTCGACTCTAGCGGATTTAACAGCAGCCAACAAATCAACGTGGCTTGCAGGCGACCACCAGCACATTAAAACTGCTGCCATTCCATGGCTGCAAACAATCATAATCATGTTCGAGGAAAGTAGACTCAAAGCCGATGGACAGCAACCATGCGCTTAAACTGGTGAATACAACTGCGGTCATGACATGTTGATCCTGCCAACTGTCGTTCTGGATAGTGATACCCGGCTCTTTCGCTGGCTCGCGGGTGATAGACAAATGCAGATCCATCGTTTCCCCCTCCCCTTGGTAACACCAGCCTGAGACAAAAGTCAGCTGGCTATTCTCTGCAACGGCATGTGAGGTCACAACATGGCGATTGGTAATGCCGTTGATATCGACGGCGTTAAAAATGAACACGCCGCCGGGTTGAAGTGCATCATAGACACGTTTTAGTGTTTGTTTTAATGCGCAGACTGGGTGGCTGTAATGTATGGAATACAAAAAACACGTGATGAGATCATAACGATCAGCAGTTTCAAACGCTGACATATCGCTGAGGACAAAGGCTGCATCAGGACATCGCTTCGCAGCTTGCGCCAGCATTTCAGTACTGTTATCCAGACCAGTTGCCGTGAATCCCAGAGTCTGCATGATTTGTATGTGAGCGCCGGTACCACAGGCAAGATCAAGGTACTGACGCCCGTCAGTTTGCGCAAAACACTCAAATATCCGACTGGTTGTTGCACATTGCCCCGCATAGTCAACGTCTGCGCAAAACAAATCGTAGTAGGCTGACAGATTGGTGTAGAGATTGCCGTTTGGAATCATGGCTGTGTTAACGCTGCGGATCGGAGAAGCGTCTAGTGTGCAGAGTCAGATCAACACAAGCAAGCGTGGTTGCTGGTGCCAATCATTGCAAAAGGCGCTCGTAGCGCTGATCCGACTGCATACGCATAAAGGCCTCAAGAGCATCTATTTTGCGGCCAGACATGGGAATGCGGACATTTGTATCGGCACAAATGAAGCAGCAGATACACAACATCAGAAGGTAGGCAGTTTAACAACGGCGATGTGGACTAAAGCGATATGCCCGGCATACCTTGTCTTATCTGCCGCTTTACCTTTTCTGCTAACACAGCAAGAATGCGCGCACACTAATAAGGACAACAAACACATGCCTGAACTATCCCCTGATGTCACTAGCCTGATACCAATTCTGGTTGCACTGGTGATCTCGATTACCCTTCGCAACGTGATCGTAGGACTTTTTATTGGTTTGTTTGTCGGAGTACTACAGATAAACGGTCTTTATCCGTTTGCTGCTGCCGGCATCCTGGTCAGGGATCATCTGGTGCCTCAGGTGACCGACAGTTATAACGCAGGTGTGCTGGTATTACTGGGATTTATCGGCGGGTTTGTTGCGCTGATGGAAGGATCTGGTGGCGGCGCTGCCTTTGCTCACAAAGTGACCCGCTACATCACCAACCGCATCAAATTACAGCTGTCTATCTGGACAGGCGGCGTGATTATCTTTTTCTCGGATCTTGGTACGCCGCTGATTGTCGGCCCAGCGTTCAGACCTCTGGCAGACACCATGCGACTGTCGCGCGCAAAACTTGCCTTTATTATTGACTCTACCGCCTCTCCGGTTGCTGTCCTCGTGCCGTTTATCGGTTGGGGGGTCTACATCATGAGTTTGCTGGAACAGCAGGTCCAGGCGCTGGAAATTGAGACAACTGATTACGGTGCGCTGATATCCGCTCTGCCGTTCCAATTTTATGCGTGGCTTGCCGTGCTTTGTATTCCGCTGATGGCGATCATGAAGGTTGATTTCGGACCCATGCGCAAGGCTGAGTTGCGCGCCCAGGAAGGCAATGCCGTCAATCAACTCATTGATGAGCCTGCGAGCGCTCTGAACGACGTACCTCATGCGCGAGCTGCGTATGTGTGGCTGCCATTGTTGGTGCTGGGCGCGGTGCTGGCCTGGATGCTGGTGCCATTGGGTTTCCCTTTTGGTCGTGTCAGCGGTTCAGACTTCCGAGCGGGCCTGTCAACCGCATATATCGCGGCGGGTCTTAGCCTCGTAGCACTGATGGCGTTCTACGGTTCTCGCAAGATTATGGACAGCGTCAGCCAATACCTTGAAGGCGTAGGACGGATGACTCAAGTAGCGATCATGTTACTGCTGGCGTGGGCGTTAGGCGATCTGTTGGCGATGCTGGGAACGGATGTGTATGTTGCGCAGGTTGCTTCACAAACAATCAATCCTGCGTTTTTGCCAGTGATGATTTTTATGGTGTCCTGTCTGATTTCATTTGCCACCGGTTCGTCTTGGGGCACCTACGCCATTATGATTCCGCTGTCGTTGCCGGCTGCAGTTGCCGTCGGCGCGCCACTGGATGTTTGTATTGGTGCAATTCTGTCCGGTGGTTTGTTTGGTGATCACTGCTCACCAATTTCAGAAACCACCATTCTCGCGGCAACCGGAGCAGGGTGTGATCAGTTTGAACACTTTCAGACACAACTGCCTTACGCGCTGAGTAATGGCGCGCTTTGTATTGCAGGCTTTCTGGTGGCAGGAACACTGTCATCAGCCTGGGTACTCGGCGCATTGCTTGTTGCGCAAATGGCACTGATTTTTGCAATCAAAAGAGCACAGCGGCATTAGAGCCGCTTGTGCATGACTAATGCATCAATCATGTGCCACTACTGAGCTGCTTGCCTGACTCTGAAAGCCAGCAGCACATTGCCCGCTTGTTGACTGAAGCGTTCATAACCAGAGCCGACAAAAATCATCCCGGCGCCGGCCGCCAGCGAATGGGCGTCGATGGATCCACCGCGCGCTTGTGTGCCGTTAAGGGTTTCAAAATAATCAGCCGTATCAAATTCAAACAAGATACGACCATCGGCGTTATCAAACACAAACAGACGACCGTCAATGTTGCCGGCGACCAACGCGCCATCAATCACTAAAGGCACGGCGGAAAAACCGTAACGCTGCGCGCAGCCTGCGACCCTGTCGGCCCGTCCATTGTCACAATCTGGTCTGGACCGATACTCCCAGACAGGTTCGCCGCTACTGATGTTATAGGCATACATGCCGGAATGAATGACATCGTCAGAGCGGTTGCCACCATTGGGGTCACTGATGGGTAACAACACCTTGTCTTCGTCCACGGCAATACCCCAGTGATTGCCGCCGAGTGCACCGCCCTCGCCGACCCGTTGCTGCCAGACAACACTGCCATCCTCAGGATTGAGTGCCCACAGATGACCGGACTTCTGGCCTGCAAGCAATCGGTCAGTACCATCTGCAAGAGTCACCAAGGTCGCTGCACTACCAAAGTCCCAGTCTTTACGAATACTGTCTTCCGCTGCCGGGCAATTGGGGCCGGGATTACGGCCGGAACAGGCCATGTTCCAGACATCGTCAGCAATGGCCTGAAATTGCCAGCGCACCTGACCGCTATCAATCTCCAGCGCAATAATTGCGTTGCTGGTATCAGTCGCAGGCAGCGATGTGTTCTCGCCCGTGGTGACGTACAACAACCGACGTTTTTTATCCAGACTCGGACTTGACCAGATGGGGGCACCGGAGGGCCCGCGTAAACGTGCCCCCACGGAGTTTACGGCGCCCGTATATGAGGCTGGCGGCATGGTCACATAAGTCCACAACAATTCCCCGTTTGTGACATCCAGTGCAATCACTGCGCCGCGTCCGTCACAACACTCATGTTCGGGATCAGCGCCCCTTGCCACGCCGGAAGCCGACACCGGTACATAAATCCGGCCTTCAAAGTGCACAGGGGCACCTGTGAGACGTGTTGCAGCGTCCTGATCAACCACACCGGAAACCTGCCATAACAACTGGCCTGAATCAGGATCCAAGGCATGCAATCTGGCTTGTTCGTCAGTGACAATCAGGTAACGCTGTCCATCTTCCTGTGCATCAGAAATGGACGCCGGTGCCCTCAATGCCGCACCCGCGTCATATGACCATTTTACGCAGCCAGTAACTGTGTCCAGCGCCAGCACATAACCGGTTGATGCAGCCGGATAAAACAAGGTGTTGTCGGTAATGACTGGTGAAGATCGTAGTCCTGACACATTGGGAAAACCCATCGCCCACGCCAGTTCAAGATTTTCCAGATCAGCTTTGTCCAGACCTGCCTGCGCTGCGCTTAGATTGCGCGAAAAAGCCGTATCAACACCCGCTCCCGCAAATGAGATGTTTTGTAACGACACCGCACGCTGTGTGTCGCTGCACAGATTGCTGGCAATCCAGCGATCGTCAGGGCGTGTTGTAGCCAGATACTCAATCACATCAGCCCGCTGTTCATCACTAAGCGCACTGGCCTGCGCTGACATCAGGCCCTCAGTCAGCGTGTAGTTCAACGCCTCAGCCGTCATGTTCTGCAAGGTGCGCAAACTGGCTGCACGTGCATCGCCGCCGGCATGGCAGGCTGCGCAGTAGGTCTGATAAACCTGTTCACCTGGATGCGCAGCTTGCTCAGTTTCTGTTGATGTTGATGTTGATGTTGATGTTGGTGTTGACGTTGATGTCGGGGAATTTGCGGTAGGTGTCTGAGCCATGACAGAAGACGAAAACAGCAGGCCAACAACACAAGCGGTCAATCTGGCGGGGACTCGCAAAAAAATACGCATCGGGTATCTCGTGATCTTATGGTTATGGCCGCAGTAAATCAGAAAACTAAAGTATTGGCCAGATGTTGGCCGGCTATCCAATGCTTCAGATCAGGCTGTATAGTCGGGTTTTTACATCCACGGAGATAGCATACATGAACGTTCCGGGCACGAACCCTGACCGCATTTTATTAACCGTGACAGACGGGATCGCAGATGTCCGGTTAACACGCGAAGACAAACGTAACGCATTGGACAGCGAGATGTTCAGCTCAATTGCAGCAATGGGTGAGTACATCCGAACGCTGGACGATGTGCGGGTAGTGGTTTTGTCGGGAAAAGGTGCGTCGTTTTGCGCTGGCCTGGACTTTGCGTCTTTCCATGCCATGGCGGCTGGTGGCTCAGCCACCGGGTTCAAGAAAGATGGGCAGTTTAACGCTGGTTCACTCAGTGACGATGGTTTAACGCATCTTGCGCAAAAAATCTGCTGGATCTGGCAACAAATTCCTGTGCCGGTGATTGCAGCCATTCACGGTCATGCCTTGGGCGGTGGTATTCAATTGGCACTGGGCAGTGATATTCGTTTTATACATCCGGATACACAAATGTCGGTACGCGAGATCTACTGGGGCATCATCCCCGATATGACCGGCACTCTGACTCTGTCGCGACTGGTGCGCCCGGACATCGCCAAAGAACTGGTGTTCACCGGAAAAATTATCGATGGGCGTGAAGCATTCGCAATTGGTCTGGCAACGCATCTCTCAGAGGAGCCCTACACAGCTGCTATGGCACTGGCTGTCGAGATCGCCAGTCGCAATCCACATGCAGTGCGTGCGGCTAAACACCTCTTGAACTTGCAGGCCAATGCCGGTGCCGCGGAGCAATTTGCCGCCGAAAGGCAGCAGATTTTTGCGTTGATGGGATCACCCAACCAGAAAGAAGCCGTGGCTGCACATTTCGAAAAACGCGCAGCGGTGTTTAGTGATCCCGACCGGGCTCAGGAGCCCAGTCGATAACGCAGTTTGATGACCAGCGTATCCACAACGGGCTCCGACCAGGCTTCAGTCAATAGTCCTGTGTAGTCATCAAAGGTATTGCCGGGCAGATTGCCACCGCGGGTATAGACGATAAACAAGTCTGACAGCGGGGCAATTTCCCAGCGATACCGCGCCTGGAAAGTCATTCGGCTGATGGTAAAGTCGTCGCTGGTCAGGTTAGGTTTCGGAACCTCCCGCAGTTGTTCAATACGGCTACGATTGACCTGCAGGAATTTGTTTTCGTAGGCTTTCAGGCCTGTCCACTGCATGCCAAAGCGCAGTTGCTGGCGTGCATCAATAAAGTAGTCCAGCGTGAACTTTGGTGACCACTGCGTCGCTATGAAGCTGGTGTAACGGCCATTGCCTCGATGCACCAGTAATCCATCGCGTTCAGCGTAAGCCAACTCGGCACTGACCGAAAAGTTATCAACCGGCCGGTAATTGATACCTGCCGTTGTGGTCAACCACTTTTCCCCCAGGTCCTCAGTATTGGCATCTACGCCCAGGGTATAACGAATCACTTTGGAGGGATCGGTTTCCCAGTTGGCGACAAACTGCCAACGGCCAGGCACATAATAATCACCCGTGCCTCTGCCCAGTCTGTCGTCAACACGGCGGTGGTAATAACGCAAACTGAGCATGGATGAATGATTGTTCAGGTAAGTGTAGTTTCTACCCACAAACATGCCTTGACGTACCCAATCATTATTGCCGTTCCAATGATTAAAAAAGGAGATGCTGCTGCTGCGCGATAACAAGCCTTCGACATTGGACTCATTACGTGTGTAGAAGTAGTCAAAATGCATCAAGTCATTTCGGGTCAGAAAACCGAGCGTATTCAGTTCAAGTTTATCGTCATGATACCCGGCAGCAATCCTGTGTTGGCGTCCACGTTGTGGCTGGAAAATGAGATCAGCGATCGCGCCCTTACCTTGCTCCCCATTCACGTCGCTGTGCAGCAACTGACCGTCAAACACCCAGCGCGCATCCGCTGAGAAATAATGCATATCGATACCGTTAACGGTCGCGTCTACTTTGGAATGATCAACCGAGGTGCCCATCCACCCGATTGACCGGCGCCCGCCACCCACAGTGTCTTCATACAGCAAACGCCCCACCGTGAAATCGCGACCCTCTGCATCGAGTTTAACAACCGTGCCGTCAGGTCGTGTGCCAAGAATATCCATATCAGCTTCAGAGGCCACCAAGGTACCGTAACGCCAGGAACCATTTTGGCCGGTAAATTTCACTGAGCCGGTCAAGTCGGATTGCGCACTGACATCGGTTGCAACGGTTCTGACCCCTGCAGGTATGTCATACAAGGCCGCGCTGCCAATACGGCGGGTGTTCAGCATGGTGGTTGGCCCGCCCGGCCCCCGCGGGCTCTGGTTTCTGGGCGAGGTTGCAAACACATCCTGTCCTTCTAGAAAAAACGCACGTTTTTCCGGAAAAAACACTTCAAAGGCCGTGAGGTTTACAATCACATCATCGGTTTCTACATTCCCGAAATCCGGATTCAGGCTCGCTGACAGCTGTGAATTAGTTGTTGGTCGCCAAAAAATTTCAGCGCCGGCTCTGACTTCATTGTCATTGCGGATGGCGTCGTATTCAGATGACAGGTAAGGGTAAAAGGTGATTTGCCGACGTGGTTCGATATCTTCAAGTTCAAATTTCTGAAATGCTGACAGAAACTCATTCACAGTGGTCGGCAGCGGTGGAAATGACCAGGTCTCGTTCATGGAGCCCACCTGACGTTCGGTATAAACGCCTATTCGTCGCACGTCTCCAGCGACTTGCGGCAAGGCCATCATCGACCAAGGGATGAAATATTCGGCCACCCAGCCACCCTCAACAACACTGGTTTCAGCATCCCACGAACCATCCCACTGCATATTCATGGAACGTTCCGGCAAGATGGTGCCATCGGTTTTGGAACCGCCCAGATTGACACGCATCATATAACCGTAGAGACCTTCGCCAGAGGCATCAATACTGATCACCACACCATCACGTTCCAGACGAGTGTCCCGCGGTGTCATGCGCGCAACCAGCGTATTGGTATCCTGGTGATTCATCACCCCAACATAAATGCCGCGTTCAGTATAAAAAATCTTGGTTTCAGTTCTGAGCGACGCTTCTTCCAAGGTGTCAGGCAAAATAACCTGCATACCATCTATCGCCGGAATCTGTTGCCAGACCCCTTCATCA
>CANHAR010000062.1 GCA_947458495.1 Gammaproteobacteria bacterium
ATGGACATTGCCTGCCAATCAGGCAGTCTGTCTGAATGCGGCGCTGGACTATGCGCTGCTGAGATGCAAGCTGTCCGATGAGCAGGGTGAAGAGCTTCTGGTGATCGCTGCGGACATGCAGGACGAGGTTATGGCGCGTTACGGCGTTGAGTCGTTTGAGCGACTGGGAATTGTTAAAGGCGCGGCACTGGAACGCGCACTACTCAAGCATCCATTTGTAAACAAACATGTGCCCGTGTTGCTTGGTGATCATGTGACAACTGATGCGGGTACTGGTGCGGTGCACACGGCGCCTGACCACGGTATGGAAGATTTTGTGGCAGGGCAGGCTTATGGTCTTGGCACCTTGAATCTGCTGGATGATCAAGGTGTGTTCAGTGCTGACGCCGGCGAAGTGGCGGGTGATCATGTTTATAAAGTCGATGAAAAAATTCTGGATATTCTCAGGCGAGAAGGCGCGTTGGTAGCGGTTAAAAAAATTACTCACAGTTATCCGCATTGCTGGCGCACCAAAACACCGCTGATTTATCGCGCCACGCCCCAGTGGTTTATCAGCATGACAGAAAAGGGTCTGCTTGACAGTGCGCTTGAGGCGGTAAAAGGTGTGCAATGGATTCCTGAATGGGGTCAGGCGCGAATTGAGTTAATGTTAAAGGCCAGCCCGGACTGGTGTGTCTCCCGTCAGCGTACCTGGGGTGTGCCCATCACTTTGTTTGTACACAAAGAAACGGGGGCCTTGCATCCGCGTACCGTTGAATTGTTTGAACAGATTGCGCAGCGTATTGAGAAGACTGGCATCGACGCCTGGTTCGATCTGCAGCCTGCAGAACTGTTGGGTGAAGAAGCAGCGCACTACAATAAAGTCAGTGATACCCTCGATGTGTGGTTTGACTCAGGTGTCACACATTACGCAGTTCTTGAAAAAACCGCAGGACTGCGCTTTCCGGCAGATATCTATCTGGAGGGCTCCGATCAGCACCGCGGCTGGTTCCAGTCGTCCCTTAAAACCTCCATTGCCATGAATGGCGTTGCACCCTATAAACAAGTGCTGACCCACGGATTCACCGTGGACGAAAATGGTCGCAAGATGTCCAAATCCTTGGGCAATACCATTTCGCCAACCGAGGTGTTTAACGAATACGGTGCGGATATTCTGCGCTTATGGGTGGCGGCAACAGACTATCGCGGTGAGATCGCCGTGTCCCCGGAAATTCTTAAACGTGTCGCGGATTCTTATCGGCGTATTCGAAATACCGCGCGTTTTCTGCTGAGCAATATGAGTGGATTTGATCCGGCGGTGGATGCGGTTGCTGCGCAGGACATGCTGGCGCTGGACTACTGGATTACCCGTCAGGCACAGTTGCTGCGCGAACAAGTAAAAACTGATTATGAACATTATCAGTTCCTGAACGTTTATCAGAAAGTGCACAACTTTTGTGTAATCGAGTTGGGCGGTTTTTATCTGGATATCATCAAAGACCGACAGTACACCGCTAAAACCGACGGTCTGGCACGACGATCTACACAGACAGCGATGTATCACATCACCGAAATTCTGGTCAGACTGATTGCGCCAATTCTGAGCTTTACGGCTGATGAAATTTGGACCTTTGTGCCCGGCAAACGCGCGCCATCCGTGTTTCTGAGTTTGTTTGACGACGGTTTGCCACTGTTGGCGCCGCAGACAGAATTCAGTGATGAGTTCTGGACACAACTGATGGCAGTCAAAACTGCTGTTAATAAAGAGCTGGAAAAGCAGCGCACTGATAAAAAAATCGGTGCTGCATTGTCGGCTGAAGTCATTCTGTACTGCGACGAGGCATTGACCGCGCAGCTGCAGCGTCTGCAGGACGAACTCAGATTTGTGCTCATAGTTTCCGCTGCCACGGTGCGGCCTTTGTCAGAAGGGGCTGATGCTGCGGCTACAGAGTTAGCAGGTTTGCGGGTCAGTGTGCAGGCGTCTTCACATCTGAAGTGTGTGCGTTGCTGGCACTACCGGGCCGATGTGGGCAGCCACGCGGATCATCCGGAGATATGTGCGCGTTGTGTTGACAATATCAGTGGCAACGGCGAGCAACGTCAGTACGCCTGAGGAGGTTGCGGTGAGTGATTCGGTAGTTTCTATCAATACGGGCGCAAGAGTGACCTTGCACTTTTCACTATCGTTGCCGGATGGGTCCGAGATCGATAGTAATTTTGATAAAGCCCCGGCGACATTTGTGGTGGGTGACGGCAATCTGCTGCCCGGATTTGAAGCGGTATTGATGGGCGCTGTCCCAGGGGATTCAGTATCGGTTTGCCTACCGCCTGAACAGGCGTTTGGTGTAGTCAATCCCGATAACGTGCAGTCATTTCCTCGCCAGCGTTTTGCGGGGCTGCTGGCCAATACTACCGACCCGGTTGAGCCCGGCAGCGTATTGTCCTTTGCAGACTCTGGCGGCAACGAAATACCCGGCGTTTTAAAACAGATTGGTGAACTGTCAGTCGTGATTGATTTTAATCATCCGTTAGCAGGCCGCGAGATTGTATTCAAAGCCGATATCATTTCCGTGATCCCTTCCGGTGTGCAGGCCGTGCGTATTCAGGGTTGAGCAGGTTTGACACGTTTGTAATGACAAGAGAAACATATGATGACGCCGGACAGTAATATTGTGCAGCAGTATGAGTTCAAATCAGTGCCGGGTGCTGAGATCAAGCTCGCCAATCCGCGTGGTTTTTGCGCCGGTGTTGATCGGGCCATCGACATTGTCAACCGCGCACTGGATGTTTATGGTGCTCCTATTTTTGTGCGGCACGAGGTGGTGCACAACAAGTTTGTTGTTGATACCCTTCGACAACGCGGCGCCATTTTTGTAGACGAATTGCAGGATGTGCCGGTGGTCGACAGTCTGGGTCGCAAACCCATTGTTATTTTCAGTGCACATGGTGTGTCGCAGGAAGTGCAACGTGAGGCAGAGAAACGCGGATTTGATGTGTTTGATGCCACCTGTCCGCTGGTGACCAAGGTGCACCTTGAAGTTGCGCGCTACAGTGCGGAAGGGCGCGAGTGTGTGTTGATTGGTCATGCCCGCCATCCGGAAGTGGAAGGCACCATGGGGCAATACAACAAAAGTACCGGCGGTGATATTTATCTGGTGGAATCGGTGGAGGATGTCGCCACGCTGCAGGTCAAAAATCCGCTCAAACTTGCCTATGTGACGCAGACCACATTGTCGATGGATGATACTGCCAAGGTGATTGACGCCTTGCGTGAACGTTTTCCTGACATCGATGGTCCACGAAAAAAAGACATCTGCTACGCCACGCAGAACCGACAGGATGCCGTCAAACAATTGGCACTGGAATGCGACTTGCTGTTGGTAGTGGGTTCGCCTAACAGTTCCAATTCCAATCGCCTGCGCGAACTGGCAGAGCGCATGGGTTGTGAGGCGTATCTGATCGACAAGGTCGACGATCTGCGGCCTGAGTGGTTTGTGGGCAAACGCCGTTTTGGGGTGACTGCCGGCGCGTCAGCCCCTGAGGTGCTGGTTCAGCAAGTGGTCGACAGGCTGCAGGAACTCTGTGGACAAGCGCCGCAGGAAATACCGGGTGTTGAGGAAAACATTGTGTTTCGTATGCCGCGAGAGCTTGCCCGTTAACCGGGCAAGCTCTGGCATGGCAAGGGTGGGTACTGATAGCAGACTTTACTCAGCATCACTTTACTCGGCGTCAATTTACTCAGCATCACTTTACTCAGCATCAATGGGCGCATCGGGTACCTGACCTGCTCGCTCCGCTGCCCTTGCACCTGACAGGATGCCCATCAAGGCGTAGTTGCCTTCATGGCACGCGTATTCAAAGATAGGATCTTCACTGGCTGTGTAATTGATGACCGCCGTCCACGGGGTTTCCCAAGTGGTAGGGTCTTCCACCGTAAATTGATACTCCAGCACATCCTCAGCTACGCGGGTATAGCGCTCGATAAAAGTGCGGTTTTCACCAGCGCCCCGGAACAGACTTTGACCGGAGAAGTTTCTGGTTTCAACCACCAGTGTATTGCCTTCATACCAGCCGCGTGAGTCGCCGTGCCACAGTTTCACACGCTCATCCAGTGGCGGTTTGTCCCCGATGGGGATCACACGCACGTCGTGGATCATTTCCTGAATGATGGCCACCGAGGTATTGCTCTGCACAATCTGGTAGTAGCTGTTGTAGCCGGCCAAGATATAGGGCATGCCGTAGGTAATGCAGCGTTCCTGCAAAGGCCGGCCAAGATAGGTATCGGTCGGGCTTAAGCGAGCGCTGGCACGCGCCTGCGCCCGGGCGCGACCTTCCTCAGTCATTGGCGGTAATCTGCCGTTAGGCGGATCAATGATCAGCGACGTGCGGTTCTCCATGTTTCGATCCACCATCCAGCTGGAATCGTAGTTGCCGGTTGACGGGTCATAGGAGCGGACTTCGCCGGTGATCACCGCGTTCAGAAAACCATCACCAAACAGGGCGTCACCACCGCTGGCGCGTACTTCCTCCGCCTGTTGCAGCAGATCTCGGAACTCTTCATCAGTTAACTCGGCACGATTGCCAAAGATCTCCGGGCGCTCAAGAGGTGTGCTGCTGTTGTTGGCCCATACGCCCTGCAGATCCGGATGCCCGTCTTGGGTAAGTGGTGGTTGCCAGCCGGGTTGCTGGGCATTGGCATGAGTACCGATGATCATGCCCAGTGTCAGCGCCAGCGCTGCCATGCGAAAACCGCTCGGGTACTGACGGGTTGATGATTGGGTGCTGCCGTGTTGATACCTTGTTTTCATGGTCACATTCCCCGGTTATTCCTGAATGGTAAATGGCATGCCGCGAGGCGGCACCCGGTCAGCAGGCGCGTCTTTGTTCAAATAGCCGTAGATCAATTCTTCAGAAAACTCTACACACTTGAATTCCAGTAACTGCGCATTGGCTTCCATGCGGCGATACAAAGGAAAGCTCATTTTCCAGGGTCGTGTATAGGTTTGCGGATCGCGTATCTCAGCCTCATACAGAATCATATTGGGGCCGGAGGGTGTGTAACGCTCAATAACTTCCAACTGATCACTGTGATGATTGCCGGCATGGTCAAACCAGGTGTAGGGCATAAAATCAGTGACCCGTATCACCAGAGTGTCGCCTTCCCAGTGACCACGAGAATGCCCCATCCAGTTGGGTACCGGGCCGGCAAAATCAGGTTGATCCATGTAGACGATGCGCATGGCACTGGCGAACTCGTAGGCCATCACAACGGTGTCAGTGCCTTGCACAATTTGAAACGGGAAGGGCAGCATATTCGCGCGGGGTATGCCCGGCATGTAACATTTGACCAGCGGGTCCAGTGCCAGCCAGTCAGCCTGATTGACCTGCCTTTGTGCCAGAGCGGCGGGCGTGTAAGGGAGTTCTCCGTCCTGAACCACACCGAGTGTCGCCGGAATTGCCCCTGATGCGCCCCACTGCCAGTCAGGGCCTGCTTTCGCCGCTGACGGCTCAATATTCCAGTGAGCAGATCCCATGGCCTGCCAGAGGCCGCTGAAATCAGGTTTGCCGTCTGCCGTTTGTGGCATTTCCTGTTGTGCAAAAGACAGTGACATTGAGACAGCACTGATGCTCAGGCATAGGGTGAAGCGGACAAGGCCACGGGTGGCCCGGTAATTCGACATACTTGTTCTCCCGCCTGTTGTTCTTTATTGTGTCGGGGTTAATGATGAGCGCCAAATATCACACGACTTGTAGCTTAAATCAATTTCTGCCCTTCAGATTGCTGCATAACATGTCCGGGAATCCACCGCAAAAAAATCATGTCAATACGGGTTGCAGTGTACGGAACATTAAAACGCGGGCTCAGTAACCACGGGCTACTGCAACACGCCAGCTTTGTTGGAGAAGACTGTCTGACCTGCATCACGCTCTATGATCTTGGCCCTTATCCGGGCGCCCGACTGGAGATTTCAGACGGTATTGATATTGAGGTGTTTGCCGTTGACAAAAAACAACTGCAGCAATTGGATGAGCTTGAAGAGTATCTGGCGACGGCTCCTGATCAGGGCATGTATGATCGGCGTCAGGTGCTGACAAAATTTGGACTTGCATGGATTTATCTCTATAACCGTGAGGTTGATCAAGAGAAGGCATTGCGCAGCGGAGCCTGGCAGCCCAGCTGTTGAACACAATAATTTTTTTCTACATAACCGGAGGCCTGTCTGTGATTCCTTTTAAACGTTTGGCGATTGTTTCTGTTGTTGCATCTGCCCTGTTAATGGCATGTTCTCCTGCTGAGGTACCTGCTCCGGCGGCGCCGGCAGAACCGGTTGCTGCGCAGCCCGCGGTCAGTGCTGAGCCCTCTGTTGCGCCCGCTGGCGAAAGCGAAGAGCAACTGGTGGCGCGTGCACAAGGTATCCATGAGCGCGTCATCACGCTGGATACTCATGCGGATATCAACACGGCCAACTTTACGCTGGACAACAACTACACCATGGATCTGGAGACACAGGTCACACTGCCCAAAATGATCGAGGGTGGTCTGGATGTGGCGTGGTTTATTGTCTACACCGGTCAGGGTCCGCTCACTGAGGAAGGGTATGCCGCCGCCTATGCCAACGCCATCGACAAGTTCACGGCGATTGACCGCCTGGTGAGTGAGATTGCGCCCGACACCATTGAAATCGCCTATACCTCCGACGATGTGCGACGTATCGCCGCCAGCGGTAAAAAAGTCGCCATGATTGGCATCGAGAACGCGTACCCACTGGGTACTGATATCAGCAAGGTGCGGGAATTTTATGAGCGAGGTGGTCGTTACATGTCACTGTCGCACAACGGACACAGTCAGTTTGCTGATTCCAATACCGGTGAAGCCAGCGGTGAGTGGCTGCACAATGGTTTGAGTGAACTGGGCCGGAAGGCCGTTGCTGAAATGAACAAATGGGGCATCATCATTGATGTTTCTCACCCTTCTGTCGAAGCCAACAAACAGTCCATCGAGTTATCGCGGGCACCGGTGATGGCCTCGCATTCATCAGCGCGGGCACTGGATCCGAATGTCAGCCGTAACTTGTGGGATGAGGAATTGCTGGCGATCCGTGATAACGGTGGTATCGCCCACGCCGTTGCGTTTCGCGGTTACCTGGATTCTGAAAAACATGCCGCCAACCGTGCAGCCTTGTTAGCGTTGCAAACCGAGATCGCCACTGGCATGGGTTACACCGTGCTGACTCCTGCGGATGTGCGTGCGCTTGATGCATCAGCGCGTGCCACCTATGACGCACAATTGGCCGAGATCAATGCCGCCGCTGCGCCGCGCATTGCCGCTGACGTGGATGCGGTGGCGCCGCCTGTTGATGTGGTGGATTTTGTTGATCATATTGACTACATGGTCAACCTCATCGGTATTGATCACGTGGGCATTAGCTCAGACTTTGATGGCGGTGGCGGGATTGAAGGCTGGCAGGACGCAACCGAGACTTTTAACGTCACGCTGGAGCTGGTGCGTCGCGGTTACAGTGAAGAAGATATCGCCAAGCTGTGGTCAGAGAACCTGTTCCGAGTGATGGACGAGGTGGCTCGAATCGCTGAGGAAATACAGGCTGCTGAAGGCGTCTAAATCCCGCAAACAACCGCGCGTTGTTCAGAGTTCCAGGCCACCGGCTCTGAACACACGCGTTTTCACAGCATGCTCAAGCACGGATGCATCTGCACACATCAAGGTAAATTGCCGGGATGCACGCGTAATGCCGGTGTAGACCAGTTCGCGGGTCAGCACCGCGCTGTTGTGCGCCGGCAGCAGTAAAGCCGTGTGTGTGAACTCTGAGCCTTGCGACTTGTGAACAGTCATGGCAAAGATGGTTTCAATATGCTGCAGCCGCGTTGGCAAAATCCAGCGGATCTGCCGTGGATTAGCGCTATCTCTGAAGGCAACCCGCAGTGATAAACCTTGTGGCGCTGCGGGATTGGGATAGGGCAGTGTTATGCCAATATCACCGTTCATCAGGCCTAATGTGTAGTTATTGCGGGTGATCATCACCGGCCGGCCGATGTACCAGTCGTCTGTATCGTCCTTATCAACATTGAGTAATTGCTGCCTGACCAGAATGTGTTTGATGCGATTGTTGAGCTCTTCAACCCCGGACTCACCTTGACGTAGCGCAGCCAGGATCTGAAAGCTGCTGTGCGCCGTCAGCACCTCGTCTGCCCAACTATCCCAGTCCGTAGGTGTCGCGTTCAGTGATGGACAACGAGCGACACGCTGCAGATAAAATCCAAAACCCTTGGTTTCGTCGCAGATCAGCTTGTCAAAAGCGCCGCTGTTTTGTGCCGGGGTTTTTAACCACATCAGCTCAGTATGTTGTCCTGCAAACAGAGCCTCAATGTCTGAAAGTTCGGCACCGCGATTGACTGCCTGAGCCAGCGCGCCAATGCCGGGTACTGCTCCAAAGCGGTGACTGTAGCACAGCATGGTAATGGCCTGATCGAGCGGGCGTCCACGCTCGTCCACTAAGTGTGCGGGCATGGGTTCTCCGCTGACTCGCTGAGCCCAGGCTGCGGTTGCTGGCAGATAGTGAGCCTCATTGGCGCGCGCGCACAGACTGCCAAGAACCGCGCCGGCCTCCACGGATGCCAGTTGATCCTTGTCGCCCAACAGGATAAGCCGCGCTTGCGCGGGCAGCGCGTCCAGTAGTTGCGCCATCATTTCCACATCTACCATGGAGGCTTCATCAATCACCACCACATCAACCGGCAGCGGATTGGCGGCATTGTGTTTAAAAAAGCGGCTGTGACGTTGTGGCCCAAGCAGTCTGTGCAGCGTGGTGACCTCGTTGGGAATACGGTTGCTGTTTGCCTGTTGTGCCTGTTGTGTTGATACCAGATTAGGCGACGTCACCTGCGCGGCAATTGACGCGCTCAGGCGCGCTGCCGCTTTGCCGGTCGGCGCAGCCAGTTTGATGCGCAGTTCGCCTGGAGAGCTGTGCAGCGACTGCAGCAGAGACAGCAGTTTCACTACGGTGGTGGTTTTGCCGGTTCCGGGTCCTCCGGTAATGATGGAAAAGCCACTGCGCGCACTCAGGGCACAGGCCGTTTTTTGCCAGTCAGGTGAACCCGCCGTGTTTGAGTGCGCAGACGCGGGGAACAGAGTATCCAGCTCCCGTGCCAGGCGCTGTTCATCAACAGCCACCGCTGTCTGCAGTTTTTGCTGTAGGCTCTGTTTAATCTGTTGTTCGTACTGCCAGAAACGCCGCAGATACAAACGTGAGTGATCCAGTACCAGGGGAGTATGGATCGCGTGTGTCGCGGCAGTCTCTGCATCAGTTGCGCATAACAGATCCTGGCGCAGCGCGCTTATCCACTGCTCGGCGCTGATTTGCCGTAACAATGCCGCAGGTGTTATTGCCGGGGTGTGGCTGGAATGCTCTGGTGGTAACAGCAGCACCCGATCCGGGGACTTCAGACACAGTTGCAGATCCAGGCACAAATGCCCATGCCCATTCTGATGGCTGCACAGTGCCGCCGCCAGCAACAATAATGGCGACACATCCTGCGCTGCGGTTTGTGCTTCCTGATACAGAAATTCGGCAAACTCGACATCCAGCCAGCGAATCCAGTCGGCGTTGACCCAACTGTGCAACACATTCAGCAATTCTCTGTTGTTTGTCAGCGCTAAGGGGGTTTGATGTAAAACAGCGTCAGACATGTTGCACCTGCTTTGCGGTGTCAGTACCCAAATGTGCCGGCAAGGTACCGGTCAGGAACAGTTGATTCAGTGCATCAATAAACGCTCGCGGTGGTTTATCAACCAGCAAACCTTGAGTAGGCGATTGCCAGCCGCGCAGGAAAAAATACACGGCGCCACCCACATGCACGTCGTAGTCGTAGTTTGTGAGGCGACTGCTGAGCAGTCTGTGCAGCGCTAACAGATAGATGGCGTATTGCACGTCGTAACGTTTGTTCAGCACTTCGGTTTCGATGGCAGCGGCGGTGTAGTCAGCATCGGTGGCGCCAAGATAATTGGACTTCCAGTCAGCAACGTAATAACGGCCCTTATCCAAAAACACCAGATCGATAAATCCTTTGATCATGCCGTTTAACTGTGATGCCTGCAGAGCGGGACGTGCCTGAGCAGGCAGCAGGTAATACTGGCACAGTCGATCCAGATCCTCGGTGTGCAGTTCATGGGCTGCAAACAAAAATTCCAGCTCCGCCTGCCAGCTATCCAGTTCACACAAATTGAGGATGACGGGTGCTTGCTGCGGCAGGGCGGGAAAATGGAACGGTGTGTTAACAAACCCGGCCAGCCAGTCATCGAGCCTGTCAACCTCTTGTTGCCATCCGCGCAATTCGCAGGCAGCAGTGATTTCATGGCGCCTTTGCGCAGCGTTGGTGGCGGCATTGGCAAAACCAGTCTCAGCACACCACTCCAGCAAACCATGCAAAAAAGTACCGGGTTCCGGGCCACGATAAAAACCGTGCAATCCGGCATTCTGGCGGCTGAAGGATGGCTGGCTCACAGCAATATTCGCTGTCAGCGCGGCAGACTCTTCCATCACCTGATCGTCACGGGCAATGTCCGGTGTGCGGCTGCTATCAGCATTGGCAGGCAGGCCCGAGTTTTGGATACCGCGGGTCTTCAGTGAGGAGTAACTCGCAATCCACCAGTGTTCATTGGCACTCCGGTCTGAGATGCGCGCTGCTTTAAATATCGGGCTGACTGCAGCGACGGTGGGCACCTGAGTGTCCATTGCTGATTCAATCGAGTTTGCCGGCTCACAACGGATGTGTGCACACTCTGCAGTCCAGTTCTCAAGGATCCGTGAGGTCAGCGGTGCATCGAGTTCTGCGCCGGCTGCCATCAAATATCCGAGGGCGCTCAGATGCAAGGAAGAGCTTGTGCTGTTGCCAACGCTGATGCTGCCGACACCAAGCCAGATGGCATGTCGTGCGCGGGTCAGTGCGACATACAGTAGTCGGATGTCTTCTGCCAAGCGCTCATCATCGGCCTGCTTCCAGGCGGCGGTATCCTTTTTGTGACCGGATATTTCCAGACGCCGCTGGCCCTGATGCGCTTCATCAACAATCATCACCTCGTCATTGTGTTGGTTTACCGCACGGTAGGCGGCGGCAAATGGCAAAAACACCAAGGGATATTCCAGACCTTTGGACTTGTGAATGGTGACCACTCGAATCAGGTCATCGTCACTTTCAAGACGCAGAATTTCTTCTTCAT
Organism: Gammaproteobacteria bacterium; assembly: GCA_947458495.1. Taxonomy (GTDB): domain Bacteria; phylum Pseudomonadota; class Gammaproteobacteria; order Pseudomonadales; family Pseudohongiellaceae; genus Pseudohongiella. The sequence goes on from CANHAR010000062.1 coordinate 11,216, forward strand.
CCGGGTCGGCGATCTGTTCCGCCAGATGACGGATCAAGGCCTGTTCACCGTCATGTTGCTGACTGGCTTTTTGCAGGTACTCAGCCAGATGCAACAGATTGGTCAGACAGCGTTCACCGTCGCTTGAATTGATCAACCGTTGCGGCAACTGATAGTGCTGCATCATCGCCCGCATCATGGGCAGGACACCTTGTGTTCGCCAGGTGTTATGCAATTGCCTGAACACGGCAGTCTGCTCTTCCCAATAAAATTCATCGTCGAGCATGCGCCGCAAATCCACGATGGGTACGGCCAGGGACACCGTGGCCAGTGCTGCGCGCAATGCCTGTTCATTGGCGGGGTCTGCACACGCGCTCAGCCAATACAGCATGTCGGTTGCCTGCTGAGAGTTAAACACGGATTCGCGGTCAGACAGATACACGCTGGGCAATAAAAAATGTGCCAGCGCTTTGCGGATGTCATCGGCATCGCGCCGATCACGCACCAGGATGGCAATATCTTTCGGGCGTAGCGCTGTTAACACGGTGTCTCTGATAAAACCACTGTCTGGCGCGTTCAACATGCCGGCAATGGTGGCGGCGCAGTTGGCTGCCATCTGTTGCTTATAATCTCGCGACGGCAAAGCACTGGTTTTGCTGTCAGTATCGCTGGCGAGCCAGATGTTAAGCGCGTGAGCGGCACTGCCGCGGATCATTAATTGTTCGTCCCGACCCTTCGCGGCGACCTGCAAAAATGGCAGTGGATTATGTGCCGGGTTTTTGAAGCGGAACGCGCCGGCAGGGAAGCGCTCTGCCTGCGCGAAAACAAAATTGACCGCCTCAACCACGGCGCTGCTCGAGCGGTAGTTGACCGCCAAATTGTAGTGGCGGCCCTCGGTAGCGCGTCGTGCCTGCAGGTAGGTGTGGATGTCAGCATTACGGAAAGAGTAGATGGCCTGCTTGGGATCACCAATCAGAATAATCGCGCTGTCACAGGTGCTGGCGTCACCGCGGCTGTTAGCTAATTGATAAACCCGGTCAAAAATCCGGTACTGCAGCGGATCGGTATCCTGAAATTCATCAATCATCGCCACTGGAAAATCTGCACGGATCTGTTTGGCAAGATGCTCTCCCTGCGGACCCCGCAGAGCTTTGTCTAACTGCAGTAACAGATCATCAAATCCGAGTTCGGCTTTGTCTTGCAGGCGTTGCTGCATGGCCTGCTCGAGCCATTGCCTGGCATGCGCCAGCACAAATGCCTTGACGCCGGGAGCATTGGTTTCCCGCTGCCGAGTCTCTTCTGCAAGCAATTCAGCAATTCTGCTAAAGGCCGGATGTTCTGGTGCATCTGGCACGGTTTTTCCTGCTTTTTTCAGCTTCCAGCCACCATCCGCAAAGCGCTCCAAACGTCTGGGTCTGTCGCCGCCATTTGCCCATGCCAGCAACTTTATTTTTAAGTCACCAAACGTGTTATCTGCGGTTGCTTCCTTGTAACTGTTGTTGTTGAGCGCAGGCCTGATGTTATCCAGCAGCGATTCCAGTTCAGTGTGCGCCGCTAACCAGCAGGCGCGCGCGTCACTCTCCAGTTGTTCAAGCCTCTCGCAGTTCTGCGCAAAGGGCTGTAGTGATTGTCGAAGATCGCTGGCAGGGGACAAATCCTCGCCCATAAAACTGAGCCGGGTATTAGTCTTGTTGATCAGCGGCCGTACCGCTTTTAACACACTGTCAGGATCATTAAACTGCGCCTGCACCAGCGCTGCCATCGCAGGTGTCAAGGTGTAAAAATGTTGGCGCCAATAGTCTCGAATCAGTTCGGCAAGTATGTCCCGCTGATGAGTGATCAGTGTCTGTTGAAACAGACTGCCACTGTCAAACGCATGCTCACGCAGCATGCGATAACACCAGCTGTGAATCGTCGATACGGCAGCTTGATCCATGGCCTGGGCGGCCAGACTTAACAGGCGTGCACAGTGTGGCCACTTGTCTGCAGTGAAGTCGGCACGTAAAGCCAGTAATGCAGGGTCGGCCTGCGAGTTGTCTTCCATAAAACAACGGGCAGCATCAGAGAGCCTTGCGCGGATACGATCTTTAAGCTCTTGTGTGGCGGCATCGGTGAAGGTCACCACCAGTATCTGTTCAGGGGTCAATGCGCGGTTAAACGCATGTTCATGGCCATGCTGCAAAATCAGGCGTGTATACAGCAGCGCAATGGTCCAGGTTTTGCCA
>CANHAR010000063.1 GCA_947458495.1 Gammaproteobacteria bacterium
AAATACCACTAACATCACCATGATGGCGGGCAACCACCGCAGGCGTGATTCCCCTAACAACTGCTCCAGAAACTCCAACTGCGTTGTTTCGTCATAACTGAGTACCCAACGGCTCCAGGAATACTCAAGAGAATCCAGACGCATGCGCATGGCGTTTAACCAGGGCATTTCAAGCAGCATGGCAAATGCCGGGTCCTGTAGCGACTGCTCATTTTGCCGCATCAACATCTCAGCACCCTGTTCAATACGCTCAGGCGCTACCCAGGCAGTAGGATCGAGTTGTTGCCAGCCCTCTGCTTCGAACCACGCTTCAACCCAGGCATGTGCGTTGTATTGATAGACAATCAGATAATCGTCAAAACGATTGGGTTCAGCGCCCTGATAACCGACAACCACCCGCGCCGGAATACCGGCGGATCGCAGCATAAATGTCAATGCACCGGCATAGTGCTCGCAGAACCCCTGTCGACTGTCGAACAGAAATTCATCGATGCCATCTTCACCCAACAGCGGCGGATACAAAGTATAAACATACTCTTCAGTTCGAAAGCGCTCGAGCATCGCGGTAGCAAGCTGCCGGTCGTCAGCGTATTGTTCACGCATCAACGATGCCAGTTCACGGGCGCGCGGATTGGCTTCTCCCGGCAATTGAAGTGACCTGGCACGAGCACGCTGACCCAGAGTGAGATCAGTTGGCGCATTAATATAGGAACTGACATCGTATCGCAGCCGTTGCGCAACCGGGCGCGAGATATTCAAGGTGTTGTAGCTATCCAGAAACACACCGGGAAGCGTCACTTGCGGCACGCTGATGGCATACAACCAGTTCTGCTGGCTGGGTTCCATGATGATGTTGTAGTCAAGCGGATCCTGGCTGCTGTCCGTCAGAAACTCCAGATCACGACGCGGGCCAATCATTGCCGTGTTGCGAGACCACGTGGTGCCGTCAAACTCTTCAAGCGCCAGACCTCGCCAATAAAGCTGATCTGGTGGTGGCACCTCATCAGCAAACTCCACTCTGAATGCTGTCTCTGTGGATCGAGCCAACTCGCTGATCTCTCCCGGCGTCATCTGGTCACTGACACCCGTGCTGCTGACATTGGACGGTTGTGACACCGCCCACAAGGGTGAAATCCGCGGCACGGTGACAAACAATATCAGCATCAGCGGCATGGCCTGCAGCATAATGACACCGGCCATGCGCAGATTACGCAACTGTGCAACCTGGCCCTCTGCAAACTGGGGCGCGCGGTTCAAGGAGATCATTGACGCCAGTATCAACAAGGCGATCAGCAGGTTATACATCCCGGACAAAATCGACTGAGAGTAGATAAAACCTGCCATCAATAATAAAAACGCGAGGGTATTAACAATGTAGATATCGCGCCGGTAGCGCATCTCCAACAATTTCAACAGACAGCCGCTGATCAACAGAATTACCGTGCCATCAATGCTCAGGCCGTTGCCACCGTATTGCAGCACGGCGACCGTGCCCACGGCCAACAAGGCCCCTGCCCTGACGATGCGTCCCGGATAATTGGCACGCCCCAAGTAGATCAACCAGCGCCATGTCAAACACACCAGAGCCAGGATCATCAACCAGACAGGCATGCGTGACAGATGGGGCAAGATTAACAGTACCATCACGGACAGTACCCAGATCAGACCGGTTCTTGGAATCGTGGCGTTTACGACCATAGTGCCAGCGCCTGCAGTAACGTGTGCCGATGTTCATCCCCCCGACCAGGCAAAAATTCCTGACCGGGCAAGCGCAATCCAAAATCAATTTCGCGCGCAGATAACTGCAGAACCTGGTAACACAAACAGGACAATCGCGTCTCCAGCGGCAGACCGGAAAACTGCGCCCAATCCAGGATCAGATTGACATCACATGGATCAACAAACTGTTTGGTCTTGAGCCCTTGCCCGCGCGCCAAGACCTTCCAGGCAATCTGACGGTGAGAGTCACCGGGCCGATAATCACGCAGGCCGTAAAAGTCTTCAGTGCCGGGAACACTGACCAGATTATCAGCCTTGTCTCCTGCCCCTGCCGAAGGCGGAAGCTCGCAGACCTGGGGCCGGGGATATACCAGACATGGCATGTCCAGATCAGGGCGCGACCAAGCCTCCCACAGACCGAGCGGATACACCGTTTTAACGCGTAGACGTGGTGCTTTGAAATGACCTCTCACAGAGGTCTGGATAGCCAGAAACACCTCGTCAGCGGCAAGGTGTGTCAGATTGGCAAGCTGACAATCGTGTTTACCTTTTATTGCAGCGTCAGCTGGCGGCGCACAGACCTCAATAGCCTCGCGGACACGTTGGTCATTGCGTGTCACCACAATGCTGAATACCGCTCTTTCGCCTGCAAAACAGGGCTCAGCACGGTGACCCTGCAGGCTGAGACCCTGCAGATTCATAAAGGTATGAACCAGTGTCAGCAGAAACACGCCGGTCATCAAAAATGACAAAGCAAAGGCCAGACTCAACGCGTAATTGATCGCCGCAACAAATACCACCACGGAGCTGACCACAAACAACCAACCCTGAGCGGTTGGCAGGATATAAATCGTGCGCCCGTCCAGGGTCACTTGAGATTTTGCAGGCGCGCGCCGGGACAACCAGTCCAGATGCCAGCGATCCAACCGCTGCTGTATCAGGCTGCGAAAACGTCGACGGTATTGAGTATCCACTGACTTGCTGTCTCACCTGACTGACGAAGGGTTGCACTACGGGACTGTAAACGGTGTTCGGCAACGGATGGAAAAATGGCCTGCACATCTTCCGGAATCACATGATCACGACCCGCCATCAGGGCAAATGTTTTAGCTGCACGTATCAATGAAATGCCACCTCGGGGAGACAGACCGGCCAGAAAACGCTCACTGTCACGACTGCAGGCAATCAAGCGCTGAACATAGTCCAGCAGATACGCGCTGCACTTGACGCTGTTGGCCTGGACACGCCATTCGGCAAGCTGCTGTGCATCAAAACATTGACGGACATTCACCAGAGCACTGCGCTGCTCGGCGCGTTCCAGCAATACACGTTCGGCGGCAGGATCGGGATAACCCAGGGTCAGTCTCATCAGAAAACGATCGGACTGCGACTCCGGCAGCGGATAAGTACCGGCAAGACTGACCGGGTTCTGGGTCGCAATCACAAAAAACGGCGAAGGCAATGCGCGGGTCTGCCCCTCGATGGTGACCTGTGCCTCTTCCATGGCTTCCAGCAGTGCACTTTGCGTCTTGGGCGTTGCACGGTTGATTTCATCGGCCAGTAACAACTGACAGAACACCGGACCCTCATGAAATACAAAACTGCCAGTTGCCGCTTCGTAAACCGATACTCCCAGAATATCTGCCGGCAATAAGTCACTGGTGAACTGCACACGTCTGAATTCCAGACCAAATACCTTGGCCAGTGAGTGAGCAAGGGTGGTTTTGCCCATGCCAGGCAAGTCTTCAATTAACAGATGCCCCCCGGACAGCAGGCAACACAGTGCCAGTCTGATCTGTTGATCCTTGCCTAAAACCACCGAACTGATTTCTGCCAGCGCCTGATCGATCTGTGCCTGCATGCCATTGTTTCCTTTTCCGGAATGTCAGATAACCACAAGAGCACTGAGTGTATCGCGACTGGCGTAAATCAGGGTTTCATTTTATGACTTTACTGTATAAAGTACTTTCACATCGATAAAAGAGAGTGAATACCACGTGCCACCACGACCCAAAACACCAACAACGACCAACGAGCACGTCTCAAACACCATCAACCTGATTGAACGTGCGGAAGATAATCTGCGCTTTATCCGCTCAACCATGGAGAGCGCATCTGTGTTTACCGGCATATCCGGGCCGGGACTTGTGTTGACAGGTATCAGCGCAGTATTGGCCAGCTGGCTGGCGACTACACAAGCAGACCCAGTGCGTTGGTTGATGGTGTGGATGGGCGAACTGGCACTGGCCACCGTGATTGCGTCCGGTTTTACTTTAAAAAAAGCCCTCCGGCAGGGAGCTTTGCTGCGCATCACGGCCATCAGAAAACTACTTGCCGCCTTTTTACCGACCATGCTGGTGGGTGGCCTTCTGTCATTGGTGATGTATCGTGAGCAGATGATTCCACTCCTGCCCGGCGTCTGGTTAAGCCTGTACGGCGCAGCTGTCATTACCGCCGGCGCGTGGTCTGTCCGTGTACTGCAGGTGATGGGGGTTATGTTTATGTTGCTGGGTGCTGTGGCGCTGTTGACCCCGGTCTCTGCAGACTGGTTGATGGCAATCGGATTCGGAGGCTTGCATATTGTGTTCGGCGCGCTGATCTGGAGGCATTATGGCGGTTAACAAACCACAACGCAGTGATGAGGTAGCAGGTCACCCTTCAGCAAACTCGGTAAGTGATTCAAGGCACGCTGCACTAGCGGAAAGTCTGGAAAATCTGATTCACGAACGCACCCGTTTGTCGTTAATCAGTGCCCTGGCTGCGCACACCAGTCTCAGTTTCACTGAACTCAAAGAACTGTTGCAGATGTCTGATGGCAACCTCAGTGTGCAAGCACGCAAGCTGGAGGAAGCCGGGTACATCAGCTGTCATAAAAGTTTTGTCGGCCGCACACCTAGAACACAGTTCGCATTAACAGACAGCGGACGCGCTGCGCTGCAACGTTACGTCACGCACATGGAAGCATTGATCAACAACATAAAAACGGTCAAGACTGCCAGCAAGGGTTAAACCGCGAGAAATTCTTAAAAATGAAAGGCTTTTATCTATGGACACAATTGAGCACATCAGCTCTAAACCCAATCCAGAAAACAGCTTGCAAAACGATTTGCAAACCACAGAGGATGCCAACCGGGTGCCTCACCACCCGCAATTGCGGTCCGCAATGGAATTGCTGCTGGCGGGCACTGTTAGCGGCCTGCTATTGCACTGGTTAGTCTGGGACAGAATTGGTGGCAGTCTCGGACTGTTTATCTGGACAGCATTCAGTTGCGCTGCTGTACTTTTGTTAAACCGGCACCAGAACAAACCTTGGCGGATTGAATTAACGGGCTGGTTTTCAGTGATACTCACTGCCGCCTGGCTCGCCATACTCAGAGATGCAGACCAGGTCATGGTACTGATGTATCTGGTGATGTTATTAAGCGTCGGCATGATGTTTTACCGTTCCAGTGGCGATGCACTTGGTGACGCCACGATACCGGGCGTGTTCAAGACAGCGTTGCTGTTACCTGCCCGCATTATTCTCAGCATTTTTCCTGCACTTGATACGGTCATCACCTCAGCATGGCAAGGTGGCAACTACATCAGCGCAATTTTCAAAGGTTTCCTGTTGGCGACGCCGTTGTTATGCCTGTTTGTGCTGTTGTTTGCATCCGCTGATGCGGTGTTCAGTCAGCAACTGGATCGCGTTGCACAGGTTATGAGTGAACTGACACCTGCGACACCATTGATCAGCCTGGTGTTGATCGTTGTTGCCACAGGCCTGCTCAACTGCGGTGTATCGGGTTTATCTCAATCCGCCGTTGTGCCATCACATCACCAAACTCTTCACTTGTGGCCCGGCATGCGGGCGAGGCTCGGGCAAACAGAAACCGCTATTGTGATGGGCTCACTGGCAGTGTTGTTTGTCACCTTTGTGATTTTGCAGACTAGCTACCTGTTTGGCGGACGCGAGTTGATAGAGGCACGCAGCGGTCTGACTCTGGCGGACTATGCTCGTCGGGGCTTTTTTGAATCACTGGTTGTGGCAGCGCTCACCATGGGTGTGTTGATGGCATTAGCCTCGGTTCAGTGCCATCAGCCACTGTTCAGGCGATTGGGTGGCGTGTTGATCGCCAGCGTAATGATCATGCTGTTGTCCTCGGTCCACCGGTTAAATCTTTATGTTGAGCAGTTTGGCTTGACCATGGCGAGGTTGGCGGCACTGGCCGTGATGGCCTGGTTAAGCATCAGCTTACTGTGGTTTGCAGCAACCGTGCTGCGCGGCAATGCACGAGGTTTTCTGGCTGGAATGGTTATCAGTGGCATGGCTTGTTGCATTTTGTTGGCAGCCCTGAATCCTGCTGCGCGTGTGGCAGAAATCAATATCAACCACTCACGCAGCAGCGGTACGCCATTGGATATCGATTACCTGAACGGACTCGGTGCGGATGTAGTGCCCTTGCTTCTGTTGGCTGATGAAACAAACTGTGAAAAGTTGACAGAACGATTCTCGCGCTGGATCAGCCCTTCGGCATCTTCTTTCACCTCAACGGACTGGCGCGACTGGAATATGGCACGGGCGGCCGCCAGACAGGCAACCACAGCCAGTTTGGCAAATTGCTGATGGACTCAACACCCAGCAACGGATCGCAAGCTGCTATTATCCGGGTGACACAACAAGGACTATCCCATGGCTCTGCGAATTCTCCACACGTCCGACTGGCACCTTGGCCGCGCTCTTTACGGCCAAAAGCGCTATGAGGAGTTTGACGCGCTGCTGGACTGGATGATCAACACCCTGCAAGAACACCACGCCGATATTCTGCTGATTGCCGGTGATGTGTTTGATACCGGCACCCCCAGCAACCGCGCCATGCAGCAGTACTACCGGTTTTTGACCCGTGTCAGCAGCACCCGTTGCCGGCATGTGGTGATCATTGGTGGTAATCACGACTCCCCTACCTTTCTGAATGCACCGCGTGAACTACTGAAAGTGTTAAACGTGCATGTGGTCAGTGCCAAGGCTGACAACGTGGCAGACGAAGTGATTGTCCTGCGTGATTCGAATCAACAAACGGAAGCGATTATCTGCGCCACCCCTTACCTGCGTGACCGTGATGTCCGCAGCACCGAGGCTGGTGAGTCCATCGAGGATAAAGCGCAAAAGCTGTTGGAAGGCATACAGGCGCACTATGCTGCCGTCACTGCTCATGCCGAAGCACTCCACGCAGCATTGCCAGCCGAAGACGCCGCGCATGTGCCCATTATTGGCATGGGGCACCTGTTTACCGCGGGCGGCCGCACCACGGACGGAGATGGTGTACGTGATTTATACGTCGGTTCCATTGCCCATGTGGGTGCGAATATTTTTCCACCCGCGCTGGATTATGTTGCGCTGGGGCACTTGCACGTTCCACAAACCGTGGGTGGACACACACATATCCGCTATTGCGGATCACCGATTGCGATGGGTTTTGGAGAAGCGCTGCAACAAAAATCCGTGTGCTTGATAGCGTTTAATCAGCGCAAACCCGAACTGACGCTGATTGATATCCCTTGTTTCCGGCGTCTGCGCCAGTTGCGCGGCGATCTGCAGCGCTTGCAATCCGACCTGAAAGTGTTGGTGCAGGACAACATCAGCACGTGGGTGGAAGTCATTTATACCGGTGATGACATTGTGCCGGATCTGCGCGAGCAACTGGAGCACTGCGTTATTGCTGACCACACAAACGCGCACAGCCCGGTGACCATCCTGCGCATCAAAAACCAACGCAGCAGTGCGCTACTGTCAAACAGCAACAGTGCACAACAAACTCTGGATGACCTGACGCCACAGGAGGTATTCGAGAAATGCCTGCAAGCCCGTGAGGTGCCAGATGCACAACGCCCGGCGTTGCAACAGGCCTGGCAAGAAATCCTGCAACAATTGCACGAACACGATACCAGGGCGGAGTGACCTATGCGCATCCTTGGCATCCGCTTTAAAAACATCAACTCACTGGCCGGCGAATGGCAGGTGGATTTCACCCAGCCTGAATACACCGCTGACGGCATCTTTGCGATCACCGGCCCCACGGGTGCCGGTAAAACCACGTTGCTGGATGTGATTTGCCTGGCGTTGTATGGACGCACTCCGCGGCTCGATCGTGTTAACAAGTCCGGCAACGATGTCATGACCCGTCAGACCGGCGAGTGTTTTGCCGAAGTGACATTTTCAACACAAAAAGGCAGCTTCCGATGTTATTGGTCACAACACCGCGCGCGGAAAAAAGCCGACGGCGATCTGCAGACACCCAGACACGAAATCAGTGACGCACACTCCGGCCAGATTATCGATAACCAGATTCGTAGCGTAGAAAAACGTATCGAAGAAACCACCGGCATGGATTTTCAGCGCTTCACACAATCCATGATGCTGGCACAGGGTGGATTTGCGGCATTCTTAAAAGCCTCCGCAGATGAGCGCGCACCCATTCTGGAACAAATCACCGGCACCGCCATTTATTCCGACATTTCTATCAAGGTGCATGAACGCTACACACTGGAGCGCACGCAATTTCAATTGCTGCAAAGCGAGTTGAGTGGCTTGGAGCTTCTGACCCCGGAACAGGAAATAACTTTAAGAGACAACGAGCAAAAACAGTCACAAGCGCTGCTGCCCGAAAAAGACCAGTTAGCCAGTCTCAAAGAGCAAGTGGCCTGGCTAAGTCGCTGCCAGGATCTTGAGCAAAAGCAGATAACTCTGAAACAACAGCAGACAGATTGGCAGCAGCAATATAACGCCTTTGCCGAGCAGCGCGAGCAACTGCACAAAGCCAATCGTGCGCTGGAATTGTCCGGCCATTACAGTGCCCTGACAACGCTACGCCAACATCAGCAATTTGATCAGCAAAGAGAGCGCGCTGCTGAACAGGCCCACCGCGCTGCAGCAACACGTGCAGTCTCTGCACAATAAACACCAGTATGCTCATGCAGCACAGCAACTGGTTGACCTAAAACTGAACCAGATGCGCCCGGTGTTCAGGCAAGTGCATATTCTCGACAACACCATAGTCCAACAGCACACGCAACTGCTCCGACTTACTGCAGAAGTCAGCAAACTTGATGTTGAGCTCCACACCTCACAGCAGCAAACAAGTCAGTTGCAAGCCGTTGTGGATCAGGAGATACAAACACTGGCACTGTTATTAGAAGCGGGTGAGACTTCGTACGATGCCATGCTGAGCCGACTGAACTCTGATACCCATCAGAAACAATTACTGCTCGACAACAAACAATCTGAAATCGATGGTTTAACTGAAGGCAAGTCGCTGGCACAGTGGCGCGAAAATTACGATCAGCTCTCCAGATCTCTGGCTGAAACCGATGCGCTGTTACAACGACATGTTGAGCGCACTACCTTGGTTGAGTCCCTGCAGTCGCAACAATTGCAGAGAACACAAGCAGGCAATGAATTAGCTGAAATAAACGAGAAACAACAACAGGCTCAGCAATTGTGTGCAGCCCACGAAGCCTTGGTGGCAGCCTTGCAGAAAGAAGCCTCGCTGTTGCAAACCATCAAGAATCTTGAATCGCTGCGCGCACAACTGGTGGATGGCGAGCCCTGCGCCTTGTGTGGGTCATTGGAGCATCCCTTCGCCAGCCATGCCCCCGATGCGGACGTAGATATACTGAACACGCAACTGCGTGAAGCGCTCAGTTTGCTGACTACAAGCCGCGATCAACTGCAACAAGCAAACAATCGCGCACTGCAACAGAAGGAAAAAATCAAGCACATAGAGGGTCAGTGCACGCAGACTCTTGAAACAATCAACACGCTTGAGCAAAAACTGTTAACACAAACTGATGCTCTCAGGCTTGCCGCAGATGTCACACTTGCGCAGCACCGTTCTAATCTGCTTGCAGAACAGGCCGCAATCAAAACAACATTGCAATACATAGACACCGCGCAGCAGGCGTTAACTGCCCTGGACAAAACAACACGCGCCGCCAAAGAACATTTTTTGGCCATCACGCAACGTATCGAAAGACTGACACATTCACAAACGCGACTGCACGATTCTCAACAACATCTGCAGAAGATCAGGCACCAAAAAACTGCCAGCCTGGCAGAGCAAGAACGTCAACAACAGACACTCAATGATGTGATCACTCAACGTCAAAGTTTGCTGGGAGACAACAACGCGGATCAACAAGAAGCACAACTGGAAACAGAACTCGCCACCGCAAACAACACCCTGAAAACCGCTGTCGCCGAGTACCAGCTCGCCGAAAAGCATCTGGACGACAATCGTCAGCTACGTCTGACACTGGCACAACAAGTTATCGAACGTGCGCTGCAAATCAGTGCCAACGAAACAGAGTTCAGCACGCTTTTAAACGACAAATCGTTCAACAACGAGTCAGATTATTTGAGCGCAGTGCTCAGTGATCATAATCGACAGCAATTGCAACAGCTGGCGGATCAATTGAGCCGGCATGGCAGTGAGCTGCAAGCACTGATCCAACAGTGTACTCACGAACGGGACAATCTCCTGCAAGCAGCACTCACCGATCAAACACACGCGCAATTGCTACTCGCCATTGACGAGCAGGATAAACGGGTCAGTCAATTGCAGGAAGCGCTGGGCGGCATTCGACGGGATTTAAGCAACAATGAGTTGGCCCGCAGTAAACAACAACAGCAGGCCGAAAAGATGCAGGCCCAACAAAACGAACTGGCGCGTTGGGCCGCCCTGCACGAATTAATCGGCTCGGCAGATGGCAAAAAATTCCGCAACTTTGCACAGGGACTGACCTTTGAACTGATGATCAGTCACGCAAACCAACAGCTGTCAACCATGTCAGACCGCTATCAGCTGATACGTGACACCGAGCAAGCGCTGGATCTGAACGTGGTGGATCATTACCAGGCGGGCGAGATCCGCTCCACCAAAAATCTGTCGGGTGGCGAAAGTTTTATTGTCAGCCTGGCACTTGCCTTGGGCCTGTCACGCATGGCCAGTCGCAATGTGCGTGTAGACTCGCTGTTTCTGGATGAAGGTTTTGGCACACTGGATGAAGACGCACTCGATACTGCACTGGAAACACTGGGAAGCCTTCAGCAGGAAGGCAAACTGATCGGGGTTATCTCCCATATGCCAGCCCTGAAAGAATGCATCAGCACACAGATCAGAGTGTCACCCGGCACCGGTGGCCGCAGCACTCTCAGCGGACCGGGATGCAGTGCACTGCCGTAGCTGGCAGAGTTACTGAAACAGCGGATACATTGACCCCAGCAACAGCACACCCATTACCAGATTAAACACGCGTGCTTTCAGCGGATCCAGCAAAAACTTTCGCAGACTGGCCCCAAACAGATTCCACATGCTGATCACCGGCATGCCCAACACTGCAAACAAGAAACCGATCAACAGCGTATCGCTCCACAAGGTTTGTGGTTGTGTGTAAGTTGCGATGGCAGTGAGCATCATCATCCAGGCTTTGGGATTGACCCACTGGAATACGGCTGCCTGCCAAAGGGTGAGTGGTTTGGATACCACAGGCTGTTGATCCGCAGCCCCCTGCACAACAATGACAGACCTGAATAATGCAGGTTTTACCAATCCCCAGGTCAGGTATAACAACGCGCCGCCACACAGAACTTTCAGCACCAATTCAAGCACCGGAAAGCGCATCAACAGCTGACCCAGTCCCAGTGCAATAGCCATCAACAAACTCTGACAGCCGACGGTAATACCCAGAATATGCGGAATCGAACGGCGAAAACCAAAATTGGCGCCAGACGCCAATAACATCATGTTGTTGGGGCCCGGTGTACCGGTCATCACCACAACAAATCCCATCAAAGCTATCAATTGTTCAATTGGCATTTTTTACAAGGTCTCTTTATCAGTTCAGCGTGAGGATATGCGTATTCTGAATAGACAGCCAACAACAATACAGATATAAATTATGACAATTGAACCGGTACAGTTTAGATCACTTCACTGCTGTATCGTCTTAATCGGCAGTGTCTGTGCCGCTACAGAAGTGCCCGTGTGGTTTAGCCTGAAAACCCATGTCCGGAGAGCCCATCATGCTGTATCAACAACTGGCGGATCGATTACAAACACTGATCGGAGAAAACATCTACGAGGTTGGCACCCGCCTGCCCGGTGTGCGTCAGCTCAGTTCTCAGCATGAAGTCAGTGTGTCGACAGCGGTGAGTGCCTGTCGCGAACTTGAGCAGCGCGGCTTGTTGGAAGCTCGTCCACGCGCCGGATATTTTGTGCGCCGGCCACCCGCTCAGCGAGCAGCGCCCAGACCCGGCAAAACCAGCGCCAAACCGCGCGCAGTGACCGGCCAGCAACGCGTGTTGCGCTTGCTGCAGGCAGTGAATGATCCGGATATTGTTAATCTGGGCGCTGCCGTGCCGGATGCCGATTTTTTACCCGTTGCGGTGATGGAGCGTGCGTTTCACCATGTGCTGCGCACCCAGCGCCGGCGTTGTATGGGTTATGAATTCCCGCCGGGGGCTCCAGAGTTACGCGCGCAAATCGCACGGCGCCTGGCAGGTCATCAGTGTCAGGTCACCGCGGATGAAGTCCTGATCACCAACAGTTGTCAGGAAGCCATGTTAATCGCCTTAAAGCTGCTGACAAAACCCGGCGATACGGTGGCCGTTGAATCACCCACCTATTACGGATTGTTGCAGATTATCGAATCGCTGGAATTAAAAGCGCTGGAGATTCCAACCGACCCGGTCAGCGGTATCTCTCTGGATGCGCTGGACATGGCTCTGCAGCGCTGGCCGGTCGCCGCCTGTATTCTGGTGAGCAATTTCTCCAATCCGCTGGGCGTGTGCATGAGTGATGAACGCAAAATTGCGTTAATGCACTGCCTGAACAAACACAAAGTACCTTTGGTCGAAGATGATATTTATGGCGACCTGCCGTTTAATGGCAGGCGACCATCCCCGATCAAACGCTGGGATACCAAGGGGCTGGTGTATTACTGCTCATCTTCATCAAAAACCTTGTCTGCGGGGTTGCGTGTTGGCTGGCTGGTACCGGGCGCGCAGTTTGAAAAAGCCAGACATCAGCAGTTTATCAACACCTTGTCGGTCAACACGCCATCACAACTGGCGCTTGCTCACTTTCTGCAGCATGGGCACTTTGAACGCAGCCTGCGCAACTCAGCAACGGAATACGCCAAAGCCGTGGCGCGGATGACAGACAGAATCACGCAGTTATTCCCGCGAGAAACGCGTGTCAGCCGCCCTGCGGGTGGTTTTGTCCTGTGGGTAGAATTACCGGGGGAGCAGGATACTCTGAGCCTGATGGAAATTGCCCTGGATGCAGGTGTCAGTTTTGCACCGGGCGAAATGTTTTCAGCCGCAGGCAAATACAAACATTGCCTGCGGCTGAACTGTGCGGTGCGCTGGGATGCGCGCCTGGAGCGTGCGTTGATCACGCTGGCTAAACTGATCTGACGTCAGGTTCCGAGACGGTAGCGCAGTTTGATAACCAGCTGACTATCGAGCGGCGCTTCCCACACATTATCAAATTGGTCACCGAAGTTAAGTAAGGTGCGCCGCTGATTGCCTGCGCGTGAGTACACCACAA
>CANHAR010000064.1 GCA_947458495.1 Gammaproteobacteria bacterium
GAGATTGTCTACGAAGAGAAAAACCGCACGCTGGATAACCGCGACAGCCTGTCTTACTACGCACTGGCAGACCTGCTGTACAAAAATCACCCGTATGGTCAGCAATCCACCATTGGTGATGCCGAGCACCTGAAGAACCCGTCGCTGGTTTACATTCAGAATTACTTTGACACCTATTACGTGCCCAACAACATGGCGATTTTTATCAGTGGTGACATCGATATCAATGAGACCATTGCGCTGATCGCTGACAAATTCTCCGCCTGGCAAGCCAAACCGCTGCCGGCCGAACCCACGTGGACGGAAGCGCCTGTTACCGCCGTTGAGCGCGTCACTGTCAGCTACCCGGGTGAAGAAGAAGTGCAGATGGCCTTCCACACCGTGCCCAATGGTCACGAGGACCAGGAAGCGCTGATGCTGCTGGACATGATTCTGGACAATCGCACCGCCGGGCTGATCAATCTCAACCTGAATCAACGTCAGCGTGTGCAGGCATCGGGCTCTTCTCCGCAGTTCCAGAATGATTTTGGCGCGCAGACCCTGTGGGGCGTGCCGCGTGAAGGCCAGACATTGCTGGAAGTTGAACAGTTATTGCTGGAGCAGATTGACCTGATACGCCGCGGTGAATTTGAAGACTGGATTCTGCCGGCCATCATTAACGACTTTAAAAACATGGAAAAGCGTGGGCTGGAATCCAACACTGCACGCGTGGGCATGATGCGTCAGTCCTTCCTGCAGAAAGCTGACTGGGACTACACCGTGGCACAGATTCAGCGCCTGGAACAGGTGAGCAAGGCTGATATCGTCGAAGTCGCTAACAAGTACTTCACCAACAACAATTATGTGGCTGTGCACCGCCTGAACGGCCCGGCCGATATCCCCGCCGTCGACAAACCGGCCATTGACCCGGTCACCATTGACCCCAGCCGTCAGTCAGAATTTGCATCCGTCATCCTCTCCATGCCTTACGAGGAAATCGAACCGGTATACCTGCAGGAAGGCGAGGATTATCAGATTCTGGATTACGCCGCTGGTGTGCCGTTGTATTACGCCCCCAACCCGCTGAACGATATTTTCAGTTTCAGCATGAGCATCGAGGTGGGGACGGAGGAGAATGACCTGCTGAGCCTGGGCGGCGCGGTGATGGGCAAAGCGGGTACGGTTGATCTGCCGCTGGAAGAGTTGCAAAAGCAGTGGTACCGCCTTGGCAGTGAATTCAATTTCAGCTCCGGGCCAAATGAAACAGTCATCAGTATTTCCGGCATGGACCCGCAGTTTGAGGAGTCTCTGGCACTGATGCTGGAACTGGCACGTAATCCGCAAACGGACACCGCCACTTTTGACGAACTGAAAAACTCAATTCTGCAGGCGCGTCGTGATCAACGTGAAGACCCTGCCGCCATCAGCCAGGCCTTGTACCTCTACAACCGTTATGGCGATGAGTCGCCAATGCTGCGCGCCTTGAGCAGTGATGCCATCCTTGCGGTGGAGCTTGATCAGGTGTTGGCACTGATCAGCAACCTGCAGAACTACAAACATACCCTGAGCTACACCGGGTCGATGACACCAGAAGAGCTGACCGCGATTTTGCAGCGGCAGCATCAAGTCGCCGATGACTTGCTGGACCCGCCACCGTACCGCTTCCGTCATACGCGGCAAGTCAGCAGCAATGAAATATTTGTGATTAACCGTGAGACCGCGCAGGCGCAGGTGCGGCTTGAGTTTCCAGACGGCGACTATGACGAGTCGTTAGTGGTGCCGTCATCGTTGTACAACAACTATTTTGGCAACAGCATGTCCAGTGTGGTGTTCCAGGAATTGCGTGAAGCCCGCGCCTTGGCGTACTCCGCAGCTGCGCAGTACACACAGGGCGGCCGCTTGGGTGCAGAAAATCTGGCACTTGGCGCCATTGGTTCACAGAACGACAAAGCGATTGAGGCCACTGCAGCATTTATCGAACTGTTCGACAACATGCCCGCCTCGGCCGATCGCTTTGCGGATGCCTACGGTGCTCTGGTGAATCGCTACCGCTCTGGCACGGTCGGCTTTCGTGCGATACCTGGCACCGTGCGCGGTTGGCAGTTACTGGGCCTGGAAGGTGATCCGCGCCCGCAACGCTTTGCCCAATTGCAGAATGCCTCGCTGGAAGACTTAATGCAGTTCCAGCGCGAGCACATTGCCGGCAAACCCAAACTGATTTCCATCGTCGGCGACACCAGCCGCATGGACATGAGCGCATTGTCAGCCATGGGGACCATCCGCGAACTGTCTGTGGACGATGTGTTTGTCGAATAAAAGGAATATTGCCCGATGACTGAAGCCGTTCTGCACATCAAGGATTTGATCAAACGTTATGGTGACGTTGAGGTATTGCATCACCTCAACCTTGAAGTGACACGCGGCGCTATTCATGGTCTGGTGGGATTAAACGGCTCCGGCAAAACCACCACCATGGAATGTGTGCTGGGCATGCAAGGTTTTGACAGCGGCGAGGTCAAGGTGCTTGGCCGCCATCCTCGCGATCTGTGGCAAGGCGCGGGCGACGTGGTAGGCATTTTTGATACACCCGGACTGCATCCGGGTTTAACTGTGCGGCAATGCCTGGAGCATGCCCAACTGCTGTGTGGCAAACCGGCACACAAACCTGCTGAGTTGGAAGCACTGCTCGGCATCACCAAATACTCCCACTACAAAATCCGCCAGCTGTCACTGGGTAACCGGCGCCGCGCGTCGATTGCGCATGCGCTGATCGGCCAGCCGGCGTTTGTTGTGCTGGACGAACCATTTAACGGATTGGATGCAGGCGGTGTGGATGATGTGCTGGCGTTGATTCAGCGTCTGAACCGTCAGGAAGGCACCAGCTTTTTGTTGTCGAGTCATCAACTGGCTTATCTGGAATCAATCTGTACCCACCTGTCTATTCTGCACCAGGGCAAGATCGCGCTGAGTGCATCCACTGATGAGTTGATCCGCCCAAGCGAGTCGCGACTGAAACTGGTGTGTGACCAAGCGGTTGCTGCACGTGAATTGTTAAAACAAACCCTGGGTGTCATCAACATCGAGAAAGAGGGGTCGGCCTTGATGCTGACGCTGGACGGCATCGGCCCCGGCGACGTAAACCGCAAACTGGTGATGTCAGGCGTGACCGTCTCAGAATTACAGCCGGAGAAGCGGGATCTGAGTGCGTTGTTTCAGAAAATTGTCAGCCAGGGGGTGGCATGATGCAAGGCCTGTTGACCGCCATCCGCGCCGAGATTTATGTGTTTACTCGCAGCCGCTCCATTCAATTGTTATGTGTCATCCCCGCCTTGGTGGCGGCTGTGCAATTGCTGCTGGTCAAATCACTGGCGGCGTCCAATGATGCCCGTGCGGCACTGATGGGGACGGAGACCGCTGATGGTGGAGGCGGTTTTGGAGGCGGCGGTTTTGGCAACGTCGAAGGCGCCGATGCCTGGGGCGCGCTGGTCGACGCGCTGGGCACTGGCATGACACTGATCAGCCTGATTCTGGTTGCTTATTCCGCCTGGAGTTTTGCCAGCGACCGTGATCAGGGCGTGCTGCGTCACTTGCTGATCCGCCGCGTCAGTCGCCCCGCGCTGGTGCTCAGCAAATTGATTCAGGCACACCTGCTGGCGCTGGTCTCTATCGTGCTGATGTTGCTGGTGACCTTTGGCAGCGCTGCCCTGTTATGGGATTTTGGCCCGGTCATTGAAGATGGTTACGAATTGATTGGCACGGCGGACATTCACGCCGAACTGAGTCTTGGACTCAGCCTGGCGTTGATTCCCCTGCCGGCCGCCATCGCGTTGGGTGTGCTGGTGTCGGTGCTGAGCAACAGCACCACACAGGCATTAAGTTTGGCATTAGGGCTGACACTGGGGCTCGACCTGTTCAAGTCCGTGCTCGGCGGCGCGGCCGATTATTTGTATGCCTCTTACCTGGTGTCTTTGTTGGATGAGTCCTATCTGGATGACGTGGCGCGGTTGGTGCGTGGTTATTCCGATGTGATGATTGACCCGGCCGTCCTGCAACTTAATCAGTGGGTACCGTGGCCACAAATGGTGCTGTTTATTATTCTGGCGCTGGCTCTGGTGCGCCGCAAAAAACTGTGAAAAGGAGACGCTGATGCATGGATTGTGGCTCTGTATAAAACATTTACCAAAACCGCTGCTGGTGCTGGGCAGTGCAGGCCTGCTGTCGGCTTGTCTCAGCACTGAACCACAAAGCTTGCTGCCGACCATCACCTTGTCTGCCGACAATGAATTGCTGGCCGGTAATGATGGCAGCGCCCAAAGCGGCGGCGTGAATTTTGGTCTGACCGGCGGGGTTAACGAGAGCGACTCACTGACCAACATCAGTGTGCTGCCCGGCGTGCGCGTGCGGGCGGTAACACCGGCCGGTGCTGCCGAACAAGCCGGCATCCGTGCTGGCGACGTGATTCTGGCAGTGGATGGCACTGAAACCAACCACCCGGACATGCTGGATGCGCTGGCCTTGCAAACCCAGGCGGAAACCACCTTTAGTTTTGAAGTACGCCGCAACACCACGGTGTTCCAGGCCAGTGTCACGGTGCGTCCGGCCGTGGAGAACCAGTCAGCGCCGGTTGAGTTATACCGGGCAGACCCCCTGTTATCACGCGCAGGTTACAGTTCGGAATGGCTGCAGACTGACAGTGGCGAGCGTGTCTCCGGTGCACGTCTGGTGCGTTTGTTTGCACAAAGCCCTCTGCCGGGCGCGGGTCTGCGGGTTGATGACATCATTTTTGCTGTGGATGGCCAGCCGGTCTTTTCTGCGCAGGGCCTGATCAGGCTGTTGAATAACCAATACCAGCCTGGCGACCGCGTGACGCTGAGTGTCAGCCGCAATAATGTGGTGAGCACCATGCCCGTCACCTTGTGGGATCCGGGTCGCCGTATCAGCACACTGCGCGCCTGGCCATTGTTCAGTTATGAGGCGACACAAGTGCCACCCGGTAGCCGCCTGACTATCGGGGATCTGATTCTGTTTTCATTGTTTAGCTATGAACGCAATGGACCTGAGCGTTCTTTCAGTGTCCTGGGCCTGATCCGTTCCAGCAGCGGTCTGGGCGAACTGGCAGAGGAATAACATGCGTCCAGCAGGCTTTTATACTCAACGATTGTTCGCAGCCGGCGCGTTGATGCTGGCCGTTAACAGTCATGCGCAGGTCGCCGGCATCAACTATGTGGCTACTGAACTGCCGCGCCCGGAATGGCCGCAGGACGTGCAGATTGCTGACATGGACGGTGACGGTTTGCTGGATGTGGTGGCGCCATTCTGGTCGGCGGATGCCGGACGGCAGCTACATATTTATCTGCAACAGGCCGATCATCGTTTTCCGGCGCAGCCTTCACGTCTGGTGGATATCCGCTCGGAAATTGTCGCGGTAGCCATGGCGGATGTGCGCCCTGAGCCGGGGGCAGAGCTGTTGTTGTTCACTGGCGCCACTGTGTTTAGTCTGAGCAGCGCCGTGGCCGGCTATAGTGGCAACCTGCGCCGGCTGTTTGACTGGCCGTTATCGTCGGCGGTTCCTGACCCACAGGTGACACGTTTTCTGAGTACTCCGGTAGACGCCACCGGTGATGGCTTTGTTGATCTTTTATTACCGGGCGTTGAAGACTACGGCTGGTTTACCGGCGCAGCGGATGAGCAGTTCACCTTGAGTCATCAGTTCAGCACCCTCAACACCGATATTGATGAAAGTGACCTGCCACCAAGCAGCGGGCGTTTTTCCACCAGCATCTCCTTTAACGCACAAGATGGGCTGCTGGTTGACGTGCAGATGCGCTCGGGTTCACTGTTTGAAGACTTCCTGCAAACCGGCAGTGCAGAGGCTGAAGCCATTCTGGATATCCGTAACTGGATGCCTCCCGCAGTGATGGCGCCAATGCGCAGCGCCGACAGCCATGATCTGATTTATCTGAACATCGGCAACGATATTCAGGGGCAGATTAATATCCTTAACATGAATGCCAGCGGCAGCTTTTCAGGGCAACCTGACTGGCAGGCGCCGGTGGAGATGCTGGGCGACTTTCTGCTGATGGATGTTAATGGTGACGGACTCAGCGACGTGGTGCGTCTGGTTGAGGATGGCAACAGCTGGACGGTATCGTTTTTCACCAATGCCGGCGGGTCTTTCAATTTTGCGCAAGCCGATCAGGTGATGCGTTTTTCCGGCTATGACCTGCGGGTGGCCGTCACCCCGATTACCGGCGGCAAACCGCAACTGAGCATCAGTTACTACACCATCCCGGTGGTTGCCGCGATCCGCGATGCCAGTATTGTGCGCAGCCTGCTGTTGTTTAATCACAGCGCATCGGGGCCGGCGCTGTTTAACAACCGGCCAGACTTCCTGCTTGAGGAAACCTTTTCGGCCACCACGGTGCGCGGCTTGTCCAGCCCTATCGTGTTGGATGCCGACCTCGACAGTGACGGTCGTATCGACGCCATTCAGGTCACTCCGGAAGGTGCGCTGGTCGCCAAACGCATCAACAGCAGTCTGCAGTTTGAAGACCAGCCGTTCTGGCAATACGTGCCCACACGCAGTATTGCGCGTTTCCGGGTAATGGACATGAACAACGACGGACGCCCCGACCTGATCCTGGATCATTCCAATACTGTGACTGTGTTGGTGTCTGCCCTCCCGGTGACTACCTTATGAAAACTTTCAGGCAACTGTTTATGAGGTCAACGGCGAGTGTTATCCGGTCAAAAGCGAGTGTTATCCGCACAACTGCGCTGGCGTACATACCGGTGCTGCTGACACTGACCGCTGCTGATGTTGCAGCACAAACACCCCAGGCTGCCAACTACGCGCAGATCCCGTTCACCCTGCATCCTGACACCAGCAATTTGCGGGTGATGGATATGGACGCGGACGGTCTGCAGGACTTGCTGGCCATTCGCGAGCATACGCTGAGTGTGTATTTCCAGCGCAGCGCCGCGCCGGCTTTCGATTTTGCGCAGCCGGATACACAACTGGACCTGCCCGGTCAGGCCGCCGGCTGGACGATAGCGGAGATGTCAGGCAACCGCTCTTTGCCAGCGCTCATTGCCTTAATTGATGGCCAGCGCGTACTGCAGTGGCAAATAGAAAATCGTGTGTTCTCAGCGCCACAGGAACTGATCAGTGAACTGGGCGGCTTTCTGGGCAAAGGCGCGTATCCGCTGAATTTCTACCAGGACATCAATAACGATGGCCAGCCCGATCTGGTGGTACCTGGCGCGGGTGTCATGAGTCTTTTTATTCAGAATGCCGATGGCAGCTTTCAACCGTCACTCAGTGTGCAGTCTGATGTGCAACAGCGCGTGGTACTGGAAGCCGAGGGCGAACTCGACCGCGAGATAGGCCAGTCACTGGTTATTCCGCAAATTGCGCTGCGTGATGTCAACAGCGATGGCCTGCCGGATCTGATCTCTGATACCGAGGCGCGCCTGGATGTATTTCTGGCCAGCAGCACCGGCGACTATTTTCCGGCACTGCCCAACTATTCCATTGACCGGGAGGTCATCCGGGAACGTTTGGGCGAGTTTGATCTGGACCAACTGGATTTCTCCAACCTCACCGGTGTGCTGGCACTAACACATGAAGAACTGCTGGAAGATGTCAACGGCGACGGCATTGATGACTTTATTCTGCGCGAAGGGGGCCGGGTGGCACTGCATCTGGGCCAGTCCGGCGCCGCGCAGACCAGCACCATGAATCTGGAACAGCCTGATCAGATACTGCGTTCCAGCGGCAACGTGTTGTCCATTTTTATGGCGGATGAAAATGATGATGGCCGCCCTGATCTGTGGTTATGGCGCGTTGATCAGGTGTCCATTGGTGACCTGTTCCTGTGGCTGGCGGTGTCCGGCACTATCAACATGGAAGCCTTTGTGTACCCAAACGAAGGCAACCAGTTTGCGCGCCGTCCGGCACGTCGTATCACCGTCGCCATGCGGTTTCCTTCGGTGGTCAGAATGATAGGTTCCGTCCAGGAGACACGCGATCGGGCGCGCAGTATGGAGCCGGTGATTCCGTTCACCCGCGCACAGGTATTGCCGGATGCCGCCAGCGCCACGGCGGCGATGGATGACCTGTTGGTGTTGGCCAACGATCAACTGGAAGTGTTTTATCAGGCGGTGACCCGCGAAGCACCACCGGCAGAAGATCGCTTTCTCGCCTCGCTTGGTTACAGCCGTGGTGTGGACAGCTATGAGATAGACCTGCGCCGTATTGTGGAAGCCTTCAACATCGAGGTGAATGCTGAGGTCAACGAGGTACGGGTACGCGAACCCAATCTGCGAATTCCGTTGCCGGCATCAGCACCGCGCGGCGACCTGGCGGCCACAGATCTCAACAACAATGGTGTTGACGATGTGTTTGTTTTTATCAGCCGTGACAAGGAATCGCTGACGGGAATGTTGTACCTGAGTGAATGATGCCTGTTGGCATTTAGCGCTGCGCTTGTTGAAAAACGGGCCTTCTGCTAGGCTGCCGACAGTCCTGACAACATCAACAATAACCAATCCAAGGAGCCCGTTTTGAAAAAACTAATCAAGAATCTGACACTCGCCTCTGCGATGACACTGGGATTAACACTGGCCTCTGCAGGTATTCCCAACACAGCTCAGGCGCAGGATGGCCCGGTGTTTGAACTGCGTACCTACAAATCCACTCCCGGAAATCTTGAAAAATTGATGGCGCGTTTTCGCGACCACACCATGCGCATTTTTGAAAAACATGGCATGACCAACATTGGTTACTGGCAGCCGACTGATGAAGTGGAGCGTCAGGACACCCTGGTCTATCTGCTTAAACACGACAGCATGGAAGCGGCAACCGCGTCATGGCGCGCCTTCTCGCAAGACCCGGAGTGGCGTCAGGTGAATGAAGACTCCAATCGCGATGGCGCCATTCTGGATTCAGTGGTACGCAAATACATGACGGCCACCGACTTCTCACAGATGAAGTAAGCGCCCGACAAACCGGTTGATGTGTTTGCCGTGAGAGCCTTGCAGCCATGCTCAATATTATTTGGACGGCTTTTTTCCTGCTTGGCTTTCTGGCTGCACTTTGGCAATGGTTTACTGGGCAGAATCCTGAAGTCTTCAGCGATGTCATGGCCAGCATGTTTGATATGGCCTCGCTGTCAGTGGAAATTGCGATTGGCCTGATTGGATTGATGGCGCTGTGGCTGGGTTTATTCCGGATTGCCGAGCACAGCGGCCTGATCGGCATACTGTCCCGCGCCGTCACCCCGCTGTTTACCCGCCTGATGCCTGAAGTGCCCGCTGGTCATCCAGCCATGGGTTCCATCACCATGAATCTGGCTGCCAATATGTTGGGGCTGGACAACGCGGCGACACCCATGGGCCTGAAGGCCATGCAGGATTTGCAAAGTCTCAACCCCGATAAAGAAACCGCCTCTGACGCACAGATATTGTTTCTGGTGCTCAACACCTCAGCCGTTACCTTGCTGCCGGTCACCATCTTTTTATACCGCGCACAACAAGGTGCGCCGGAACCGGCAATTGTGTTTCTGCCCATCCTGATGGCGACCTCAGCATCAACACTGGCCGGCTTGTTAGCCGTTGCCTGGATACAAAAAATTCGTCTGCGGGATCCGGTGTTACTGGCCTGGTTTGGCGGTTTTGCGGTGTTGATGGCCCTGTTTCTGAGCTGGATTGTCAGCCTGCCCCCGGCACAACTGTCAGATCGCTCAGCGATGATTGGCAATCTGCTGCTGTTGAGCACCGTATGTCTGTTTCTGATCTCGGGCATTCAGCGCAAACTGGACTGTTACAGCGTGTTTATTGAAGGCGCCAAAGAAGGGTTTGAGGTGGCGGTGAAACTGATCCCCTACCTGGTGGCGATGCTGGTAGCCATTGGTGTGTTCAGGGCAGGAGGATGCCTGGACTTGCTGCTGTCAGCTATTCGCTGGCTGGTCAGCGCGCTGAACCTTGATACCGCGTTTGTTGATGCCTTGCCCACCGCATTTATGAAGCCACTCAGTGGCAGTGGCGCACGCGCCATGCTGTTGGAAACCATGGCCACTCACGGCGTGGATTCATTTGCGGCACGAACCGCGGCTACTATTCAGGGCAGCACGGAAACCACCTTCTATATTCTCGCGGTGTATTTTGGCAGCGTGGGCATCCGCAAAACCCGTCACGCGATTGGCTGCGGCCTGTTTGCGGACTTTGCCGGCATTACCACCGCCATCCTCGCCAGCTACTGGTTTTTCGGCTGATGAGGCCGCAAGCGAATTGAGCTTTACGGGTAAATATGCTTAGATCAGGCCCCATGAAAACTAAAATTACACTTCTGCTGATATCTGCTTTATTCCTGACGGCCTGCTCCGAAGAGTTGGCCAACACCCGCCGATACGTGCTGACCACGGCCACGACGGGTGGTGCTTATTACCCCATCGGTGTGGCCATCGCCACCATTACCAAATCCCAGCTTGGACCGTCACACGGCATCACACTCGCCGCAATCAGTTCTGCCGGTTCCCTGGAAAACATCAAACTGCTGCGTGACAATCAGGCGCAGTTCGCGCTGCTGCAGGGGCCCTTTGCAGCCTGGGGCTGGAATGGAGAAGGCCCGATCAGCCGCCCGCAGGAAGGTCTGCGCTCGATGGCAGCCGTGTGGCAGAACGTGGAACATTTTGTGTTGACCAGCGACCTGGCCGCCACCGGTTATATGCAGGACATGAATACGCTGGACGGTCAGCGTTATGTGCTGGGGGCGCGCAACTCGGGTGCCGAACAGACTGGCCGCTACATTCTGGAATCGCTGGGCATTGATTACGAGAACCGGTTATCGCTGGCATGGATGGGCTACGGTAACGCCGCCAACGCCATGCAGGACGGCAATGTTGTTGGCATGAATGTGCCGGCGGGCGCACCGGTCAGCGCCATCACCCAGGCCATGGCGCAAATGGGGGAACGGCTGACTCTGCTGCAGTTTACCCAGGAAGATCTTGACGCGATCAATAAACGCTATCCCCTGTGGGGCTGGTACGAGTTTCCGCCCGGCACCTATCCCAATCAGAATACCCTGGTACGCACCATCGCCAGCCCTAATGTATTAGCCGTGCGTTCTGACATCCCCGAAGATGTGGTCTACGAAATCACCCGCACCATCTGGGAAAATCTGTCTGCCCTGCAGGAAATTCATGCGGCTACCAACGATATGAAACTGGAATTGGCCGTCACCGGATTGGGCGCGCCACTGCACCCCGGTGCTATCCGATATTACCGGGAGAAGGGTCTTGATATTCCTGAGCGGCTGATTCTGCCCGGTGATGATCGCCCGGTTGCGGCCAGCACAACAGCCGTCAGCGTCGACGCCCGGCCCTGAAACCGAATCACATAATGGTCAGGATTGCCCGCCACTGGTCGGGCAACCAACAAAAACAATAGTAGAGCCTGTGTATGAAAACTCCCCTGCTTAAGTGGGCCGCCTTTGTGTTTGCCCTGTTCCACGTCTATGCCAACGTGTTTGCCACCATTCCGGAACTGTGGTTTTCTGCCATTCACTTTGGTGGTTTTGCGGTGTTGTGTGCGCTGTCCGGCAATGAGACCGGGCCGGACCAACCGGCACCATCGCTGTTGTGGCGCGCTTGTAATATCGTGCTGGCTGGCTCAGCGATTGTTGTCACTGCCTATATGATCTTGTTTGAAGACGCCCTCTACGCCCGCGAAGCCGAGTTTGTGCTGTCTGATTATGTTGTGACGTCCATGGCGGTGTTGTTGGCCATGGAAATGACACGTCGCACCACTGGCTGGTTTATGCCGGTGCTGATTGTCATTTCACTCAGTTACATACTATTTCTTGGCGACTACATCGCTGGCGTTTTTGCCTTTCCGGGTCTGAGTCTGGAAACGGTGTTGTACCGCAGTTACTTCGGCGAAGACGGTATGTTTGGCAGCACTGCCAACATATCCGCCACCTTTGTATTTATGTTTATCCTGTTCGGATCATTCCTGCTGAAGTCTGGCGCCGGCGATTTTATTGTCAATTTTGCACGGTGTCTGGCGGGACGTTTTACCGGAGGTGCCGGCATTGTTGCCGTGGTTGGCTCCGGTCTGATGGGATCGGTTTCCGGCTCCGCAGTTGCCAATACGGTTTCAACCGGCGTAATTACCATTCCGATGATGAAACGCGCCGGATTTAAACCCCAGTTCGCTGCCGGTGTCGAGGCTGCCGCATCAACGGGAGGAGCGCTGATGCCTCCCATTATGGGCGCTGGCGCCTTTGTGATGGCAGGTTATACGCAGATTCCTTACCAGACAATTATTGCTGTTTCTCTGCTGCCTGCGCTTTTGTACTACCTGACGGTGTTTTATTTCGTGCGCATCGAAGCCATACGCCTTGGCCTGAAACCTGATCAAAAGGGCGATCACGAGGGCATTTGGAATGTGGTCAAACAGGGTTGGCATTTTCTGATTCCGCTTTGCATTCTGATTGCGCTGCTGGTATTCGGATATACGCCAATCCGTGCGGCGGCGGTGTCGATCGTCGCCGTTATTATTGCCTCGTGGATGTCCCCCACGCCGATGCGGTGGAATGACATCGTTGAGGCAACAGTCGACGCGGTGCGCACCGCTTTGTCCACCGCATTACTCCTGGTTGCCGTTGGCATTCTGATCAATGTGGTAGTGACCACAGGTGTCGGCAACGCGTTTTCACTGATGATCGTTGAATGGGCCAATGGCAACCTGCTTGTTACCTTGGTTCTGATTGCTCTGGCGTCGCTGGTGCTTGGACTTGGACTACCGGTCACTGCCTCTTATATCGTACTGGCGACCTTGTCTGCCCCCATTTTGTTTGACCTGCTCGCCCACGAGCAAATGCTGCAGGCGCTGATGGCTTCTGATCTGC
>CANHAR010000065.1 GCA_947458495.1 Gammaproteobacteria bacterium
CATCCAGACCCATTGACGCATTATCCATACCAAGAGGGGAAAAGATGTTCTCTTCAACAAAATCGTCGTAGTTTGTGCCCAGACTGTATTCAACAACATCTGCCACCAGTGAAAACACGACGTTCTGATAGCCATAACAGCGCCCCGGTTCACACACTGCCGGAATCTCGTGCAACTTTTTCTGAATTTCCCGGTAATCAACACCTGCATCCAACAAATTGGAAAAAGCATGAGGCATCAAACCCGTGGTATGGCTGAGCACGTGTCTAAGGGTCATACGCTCAGCCGCAGCCGAATCTGTTCCCAGTGTGTAACCGGGCAGCACATCAGATATTGGCTCATCCCACCCCACGATATTGTGGTTAACCAGCTGTGAGGCTACCGTCCCGGCAAAGGTTTTTGACACCGAAGCAATACGAAAAACAGTATCCTCAACAACAGGTTGTTGATCGTCAAGACTGCGAACACCCATCGTCTCAACGCGCACAATGCCGCTTGCACTGACAATAGCCAGAGCTAGTCCAGGGATCTGCTCCTCATCAACCTCAGCGCGCAACCAAGATGTGTATTCATCAAATGCATGGGCATCCGGTGGCGAGACCGGCTGCGGTAACTGGCCGGGCAACTGGCTGAATGCAGGTTGTTGCAAGGAAGTTGTCGGGGAAGGTTGCGCTAAACCAGTTAGCGGAATGAGTGCAATCAACAGTATCAGGAACTTCAGATGCCGCCTTTCACAAAAAAAAATGGCATTCAATGCAGTTCCGATCAATTGCTGTTTCCTGTATGGGTAAATGATTGCGTTGCTGAATTCCCAGGGAAAATAACATGTCAACGAGATTTTGCAAGCACGACAGCCAGGCCCACACACAAACCTCTGCTGCCTGATTCTAAAAAAAAGGCCAGCTTGCAGAACAGCAAACTGGCCCCGGAGCAGACCTCCGATCACCCTTTCACATGACGTTCAGGGCGAAACCACTTCCAGCGGGCACAACAAAAACACGGCAGACGCGCAGGGCTCAGGGCATGATCAGCAGCAAACTCTGGCCATCACGCTGCACACTCAACGCCAGCAGGGGAGGTTGTGCGCTCAGTAAACTATTGAGTTCGGCGAGGTCATCAACCGATTGGCGGTTCAGTGCTGTGATCATATCTCCCGCCTGCAGACCGCCGGCAGCAGCGCGGCTTTGTGGATCCACAGTAGCGACACCCACACCAGCACGACCATCAGGCAAGTCCTGCAACTGCGCACCCAGGAATCTTGATTCTGTGGCGCTGCGCTCATTTGTCTGTTGGTCACCTCCTGTAGCGGATTGATTGCTAGAAGCATTTTCCAGCCTTACTGAGATAAGCAGTGGGGCACCGTCACGCAGAACATCAATCTTTATGTCTTGTTCAATGCCTGCCAAGCCAACGGCATTCCGCAAATCGCGACTGCTGTTGACAGCTTTATCATTGATACCGATCACCAGATCAGTTGCCTGCAACCCCGCCCGCTCAGCTGCCGACCCGGGGAAAACTTGGGTTACCAATGCCCCGCGCTCCGCACCCAGCTCCAATGTTTCTTCAACCAACGCTGTGTGATCTCTGATCAATACGCCTAATTGACCGCGTTCAACCACACCGTCACGCAGTAAATGCCCCATCACCGCTTCGACCATATCCACAGGCACTGCAAACCCGACTCCTGAGTTTGTCCCGGAGCCTGAAATAATCGCAGTGTTGATTCCCACCAATCTTCCCTGCAGATCGACCAGAGCACCACCGGAGTTTCCAACATTGATTGCGGCATCCGTCTGAATAAAATCTTCATAGTTTTCATCATTCAATCCAGCACGACCCAGCGCGCTGATAATGCCGGATGTGACAGTCTGGCCCAGGCCAAAGGGGTTTCCGATTGCAACCACATAGTCACCGACCCGCAAATTTTCAACATCGGCCAGCGGCAACGCGGTCAGACGCTCAGCCTCGATACGCAGCAACGCAATATCAGTTCTCTGATCACTGCCTATCAAAGTGGCATCAAGCACCCTGCCGTCCTGCAGGCTCACACTGATGGTGTCGGCGCCGTCTACAACGTGATGATTGGTAATGATGAGTCCTTCATCGCTATCAACAACGACACCTGAACCCGCACCTCTTGACTGCCTGACTGGCGGCTGTGGCATTTGCGGGCTGCCAAAAAATCTGAGTTGATCCGGCATGCGTTGAGAGCGGACCACGGAAATGTTAACAACTGCAGCGGTTGTTGTTTCCAGCATGGGTGCCAACGAGGGCATGGCATTGCTTGCGCCAGCATTGATCTGGGCGTTGAGTACAGGGGTAGATAGCACGGCAATGATCAAGCTGGCGCCAAGGGCTAGCCGGCGAACATGTTTTTTATAAAGCAACGCTTGTGTGAAATTCAAACTTGCCATCATGACAATCCTCCATCAGGTATGTGTGTCCAACTGACAGAAACTCGGGCTTCCAAGGTACCGACAGCCTGCGTTTCCGATGACTTGAAACTAGACTTTCATGCCCCCAAAAACCTGAGCAAATCCGGAATAAAACATCCAGATTTTGTGAAGATGGCACTAATGCCGGTTTTTGCAGTCAAAGCAGTTATGGAGTTGTGGCAAACTCAGGCTGCAAACGTTATTCACATAGTATTAATGGACCACAGGTGATCGGAATGCCTGCTCAAATCAACCGGTTTAAATCACTCCCCACGATTGCGTTACAGGAAGGGTCTGCTGCTACATCGGGCAATTCGGCCAGTGATCAACACGCTGAACAACCGAGGTGTTTTGGGCAACCATGGCTGTTGCTACCAAATCCTCCTGCTCCCGGCACTGAGTCGGACGCAGACTCTCTTGAGATGAGTGCATGGCAGGTACACCCTCAACGCAACTTGATTCAGACAAGCGCAGCAGGAAACCGGACTATCCGCAGACAACTTGAGCCACGGGTCATGCACCTGCTGTGTTTACTGGCGAAAGCTGAAGGAGAAGTGGTCAGTCGCGACGAATTGATGATGGCGCTCTGGCCGAAAGTCATTGTCAACGAGAACTCACTCACACGCGCCGTGTCCGAATTGCGCAAAGCACTCTTGACACCCGCGCAGTCCAAGACTGCTACTGTCCGCAATATCCCCATCGAGACCGTCTCCAAAAGGGGCTACAGACTAAACGCGAGTTTGCGGTTTGATGACTTGGTAACTGACATATCTCAACATACCCGCGACGCCTACGAGCCTTCGGCAGATGTGGGTGCAGGGCACTTTGGATCGGTTTGGCTAGCGTCTCATTCACGCATGACGGTGGCAATATGCACCGCATTTGCAACTGCAGCTCTGTCGCTGTTCTTGTCATCAGGCTTCTTTGCGACAACCGATCCAGCCAGGTTGCAGGCATCAATACCAGCTGTTGATCCGATTAGCGTATCCGGCTCACTTTCAGACCGTGTTGTCAGCGATGAACCTTCCCTGCCAATGGGGGCGCAGTGGCTAAACTCGCTTCATATGCCAGCCGGCACCGCCGACCCTCAGTCTGCGCCGTGGTTAAGCCCCGACGCCGGCATCAATACAGGTCTGTCAATACTGTCTCCGGATGGCGATCTGCTGGCTTTTGTGGAGAATCTTTCCGGCCAGTCAACACTCAAGCTGCGCAGCCTGAATAATCCTGACGAGATATGGACTGCCTTTACGTCCACAGCAACAATCACTCATATGCAGTGGTCACCACTGGAGGATGGCATTTTGTTTACGGTGTTAGATCATCAGCAACCTTCAACGGCAGCATTGACCGATTCTCCGACAATCGGCTCGTCTCTGCTCGCCAGACTGATGCTGCTTGATTTGCAATCTTTGCAGGTACGTGAATTGTATCGACGGGAAAATACGGACACTGTCAAACCGGCCAGCAGTGCGGGCAGTCTGACCTGATCCGGGCAGGTTAATGCACCGGTCCGGTCAGTAAAGCGCCGTGCTGCTGTCAGCAACGCAGCTTCAGGCTTTGTGAATTGCGTCAACAACACGCAGCGCACTGACAACACCATCTTCATGAAAACCTTTGGCCCACCACGCTCCACAGAACCAAGTGCGACGCACACCATTAATCTGTTCCCAGCGGGTCTGCGCCTGTGCGCCTGCGCGGGTGAAAATTGGGTGAGCGTAATCATATCGACCGAGAATTTTTGTGGAATCAATATGATCAGTGTGGTTCAGACTGACAAAAAAATGATGCGGACCCGCAATTCCCATCAGCCTGTTCATATCGTAAGTCAGTCGAGGCAAACCGGACCGCTCACTGCCAAGATGGTAGTTCCAGCTAGCCCATGCGCGGCGACTACGTGGCATGACCGTTGCGTCCGTGTGTAACACCACATCGTTGGGCTGATAGCGGATGCTCGACAAAATCTCGGCTTCAAGACTGCCAGCATCCGATAACAACGCATACGCCTGATCGCTGTGGCAAGCCAAGATCACCTGATCAAACATTTCCATACCGGCATAGCTGTTGACCTCGACCCCGTGCTCATGCCGGGTGATCGAAAGCACCGGTGAGTTGAGCCTGATTTTGTCAGCAAATGCCGCCGTCATCGGCCCAAGGTAAGCCTGGGAACCTCCGCACAAGGTCCGCCACCGGGGCCGGTTATTAACATTGATCAGGCCATGTTTATACAAAAACGGCAGCAGGAAGCGTACAGGGAATTCGTACATCTGCAAAAATGGTGTGGACCAGATGGCAGAACACATCGGTACAAGGTAGAAGTCCATAAACATCTGACTTAAACCATGATGCTCAACATACTGCCTGAGTGTCATGTCTGGAGTTTTATCGTGCTCAACATCGCTGATTGCCTGTTTGTTAAACGACAGGATGTTGGTCAGCATTCTCAAAAATGACGGCGACAACAGATTGCGCCGCTGCGCAAAAAGGCTGTTGATCATCTCAAACTGACCCGTCACACCAGCGTACTCCAGTCCGGTCTGCGAACAGCTGACACCAAAACTCATATCCGACTCACGCCACTGCACACCCAATTCATCCATCAGACGGATGAAATTGGGGTAAGTCCAGTCGTTGTAAACGATGAATCCGGTATCAACAGCGTAGCGCTGCCCGTCAAGGTGCACATCAATTGTTGCGGTATGGCCGCCGATGCGCTCTGCAGCCTCAAACACGGTGATGTCATGCCGGGCATTTAACTTGTAAGCCGCAGTCAGACCGGCTATCCCGGTCCCGATAATGGCGATTTTCAAGAGGTTGGCATCCTGTTTCTTAAAATTAACATGTTGTTACATGGCGCTTTCATCGCCAGACCAGCATCTGACAGTCACAAACAGACATAAAAAACCCGGCGATCTTTGTAAATCTCCGGGTTTGCTTTGCCTGATCAAATACTCATCAGTGTCAACAGGACATCACGAGTACTGGGCAAGCTCTTTGCGAGCGATCACCCGACGGTGCACTTCATCCGGGCCATCCGCCAGTCGCAATGTGCGCTGAGATGTCCACAGCGCAGCGAGTGGGAAGTCCTGCGACACACCGGCAGCGCCATGCATTTGAATGGCACGATCTATAACACGCAGTGCCATATTGGGCACGGCTACTTTGATTTGTGAAATCGCGTCACGGGCGGCTTTATTGCCTATGGTGTCCATCAGGTAAGCCGCTTTGAATACCAGCAGCCTGCACATTTCAATTTCAATACGGCTGTCGGCGATCACATCATAGTTGCCGCCGAGTTCAGCCAGCGGTCGGCCAAACGCCTCTCGACTCAAGGCGCGTTTGCACATCAGATCCAGCGCGCGCTCTGCTGCACCGATGGAACGCATGCAGTGGTGAATACGGCCTGGTCCAAGCCGACCTTGAGAAATCTCAAAACCTCGTCCGCGACCCAGAATAATATTCTCTTTGGGAACTCGCACATTGCTGAAACGAATGTGCATGTGACCGTGAGGCGCATCATCCTTGCCAAACACTTCCATTGGACGCAAAACGGCTACACCGGGGGTATCCATTGGCACCAGAATCTGTGACTGGCGACTGTGTTTTGGTGCGTCCGGGTCGGTCACCACCATCACAATCATGATCTTGCAGCGCGCATCACCCGCGCCAGAGATATAAAACTTCTCGCCATTGATAACCCAGTCGTCGCCATCCAATACGGCACGGGTGGAAATGTTGGTGGCATCGGACGAGGCAACGTCAGGCTCAGTCATTGCAAACGCCGAGCGGATTTTGCCTGCCAGCAGGGGCTTCAACCATTGATCTTTCTGCTCCTGAGAGCCATACCTCTCGAGAACCTCCATGTTACCGGTGTCAGGTGCGCTGCAGTTAAATGCCTCTGAGGCCAGGCGACTGCGCCCCATGATTTCAGCAAGATGAGCGTATTCAAGGTTGCTGATACCAGCACCGCCCTGACTTTTTGGCAGAAAAAAGTTCCACAAACCCAGCGCTCTCGCCTTGGCCTTGAGGCTCTCCATAATCTCTTCCTGACGCGGTGTATGTGACCATCGGTCGCCAACACTGACTTCTTCGTGGTATTCGTGCTCAACTGCAGCAACATCAACTTCCACAAACGTGCGTATTTTTTCCCGCACTTCCTGCATTTCTTCGGAGAGACCCAGATTCATTTTTACTTCCTCATTATTCAATGTTCAGTTGTTGTCACAGATGATGTTTTGAACGCTGGCGGTGTTGACCGCCCGGGTTGGCAACCGGCAGCGGCGTTACCCCGTGGTAGTTATCCGGTGATGGTGCCGCCACCATCAACAACCAGAGTTTGTCCGGTTGTGAAACTGCCGGCATCTGACGCCAGATAGATTGCTGCACCGGCAATCTCATCCGGCTCACCGATGCGGCGCAACGGATACTTTGAAACGGTTTGTTGATAAGTCTCCGGATTCTCCCACAGTGCTCGCGCAAAATCTGTGCGGACAAGTCCGGGGGCAATGCAGTTCACGCGGATATTGTGTGGCCCCCACTCGACAGCCAGATTACGGGCCATCTGCATGTCAGCTGCCTTGGAGATACCGTAGGCACCAAGAACATTGCTGCCCTTGATACCCGCAATCGAGGAAACGATGATGACCGCGCCGCCACCGAGTTTTGCCATACCCGGCAATACCATCTGACAAAGTCGATGTGCACTGCCGATGTTGGAGTTCATGATCTTGTCAAAAGCGTCATCAGGAATATCCTGTGAGGGGCCGTAAAAGGGGTTGAGCGCCGCGTTAATGACCAGGATATCAATCTTGCCGTACTGCTCCACGGTTTTGTCTGCAAGCGCCTGAAGCTGTGCTTTGTAATTGATATTGCAGGCAAAAGGGAATGCATCACCGCCTTGAGCATTAATATCGGCAGCCACTTCATCACAAGCGGGCTGATTACGGCTGGAAATAACCACCTTGGCACCGGCTTCCGCCATTCGATGGGCAATTGCCAGTCCAATACCTTTGGTAGATCCCGTAATCAGAGCAACTTTACCGGTCAGGTCGAACAATCCCATGTTTTATCCTCTTTATCACTGACAGTTTGGGTAATACGATATTCGACAACCCAAGGCTATTATAATTTTAATGAATGTTACTCGGCTCAATCATAACAGCGAGGACAATTACTGAGAAGACTTTTACCCGGGAGCATTCATCCAGTCACGGCGCCCTTTACTGATGTGCGTCCCACCATCTACGGGCAGCACAATTCCATTGGTATAGGCACCGGCGCGGGAGACCAGATAAAGCAGAGCGCCGGCAATCTCCTCTGGTTCACCACAGCGACCGAGCGGACTATCGCCGGCAATATCATCTCCATAGACCTTGAGCACGTGATCCGCCATTTTTGAATGGAAAAACCCAGGCGCAATCGCGTTCACCGTTATACCTCGCGGCCCCAGATCAACGGCCAGCGTGCGGGTCAGATGATGCAAGGCTGCTTTGCTGGCCGAATAAGCAAACGTGGGCACTCTCTGAACAATGGGCACATGAAGCCCATCCATCGAACCTATATTCACGACTCTGGCAGGATTCAGATCAGCCGCTGCCACTTCCAGTAATGGCAACAGATCTCTGGTCAATGAAAAGACTGAGTTAACATTGGTATTCATGACTTTGGCAAAGGCATCGTCAGGGTATTGCTCGATGCTGGCCCCCCAGTTGGCACCAGCGTTGTTCACCAGAATTGAAAGTCCCTGAGCTCCAAACACCGAACTGGTGTAATCGCGCAACGCCAGCCGATGTTCAGCTAAGGTGACATCTGCCGCCATCGAGAAACATTCGCCAAATGCAGAAAGATAGGCCTGCGCCTCGTCGCACTTTGACTGTTTTCTTGATGCGATCAGCACCTTTGCACCGCCACGCAGCAAAGCCTCTGCCATGATCAGCCCGAGTCCTCCGCTACCTCCGGTGACCAGCGCGGTTTTACCCGCGACAGAAAACAGTTGCCGCGCTTCAAATCCCGAATTGATTCTGCTCATCACTATCAGTCCGCTATTTTTACTAACTGCTTGCCAAAGTTGCGCCCGCGCAGCAAGCCGCGGAACAACTCCGGTGCATTCTCAAGACCTTCACCAACGGACTCGCGATATTTGATCTGACCGGAACTCACCCACGCGCCCAACTGCTCGGTGGTCTGCTGCCAACTGTCCTGCCACTCAGTGACAACAAAAAATCGGTGCTCAGGTACATCTGACAGCGATTTGAGAATATGGAACGGCATTTCTGCCTGTGTGATGTCCTGGTCGTTATAGTTGGATATGTAACCGCAGATGGGAACCCTGGCGCCTTTGTTCAACAAGGGGGCTACTGCACGGGTCACCTCTCCACCCACATTTTCGAAGTAGATATCGATACCATCAGGGCAGGCAGCTTTGAGCTTCTCAGACAGATTGCCGGTTTTGTAGTCCAGGCATTCGTCGAATCCCAGCTCTTCCCTGACATAACGACACTTGTCTTCGCCGCCAGCGATGCCAACCACTCGCAGGCCTTTGATCCGCGCTATCTGTCCGACAACTGAGCCAACAGCACCCGAAGCTGCAGCAACCACCAAGGTCTCACCTGCACTGGGTTTGCCAACGTCCATCAACCCGTAAAACGCAGTCCGGCCAGGCATACCCACCACACCGAGGTGCGCAGATAAAGTGCCATTTTTCAAATCTACTTTCATCAATCGTGGTTCGTCATCATCCGCCACAATCATGGACTGCCACCCCATGTGTGCAGTCACGTAGTCACCCACCTGGAACCGATCAGACCTGGAAGCAACAACCTGTCCTGCGGACTCCCCGGTCATGACATCACCAATCTGCAAAGGCTTGGCATAGGATTTCACATCATTCATGCGACCGCGCATGTACGGATCCAGCGACAGCCACATGACTTTGATCAGTATCTGACCGGATTCCAGTGCCGGAACCTCTTCCTCTACCAACTTGAAGCAGTCGTCACCGGGTTCACCTGAAGGCCGTTTGGCCAGGCACATTTTCTGATTTTTCATGCTCTTTCCTCTGCAATTTTTTGGCTTCGATTACTGATTAAAACTGATGATGTGACGTTAGATGTGCCCGCATACTAGCGCAGGCCCCCGGGGCTCACAACCGCCACCCGCGTTACGGCGAGCATGCTTAAAGCTGACTCCAGCCTGCTGACGCCCTCACGCCACTCTTCCTGCGTGAGTAACAAAGAGGGGAGCAGACGAACAACGGCATTTTTTGTGGGCGTCACAAGCATCCCGCGTTGCTGACAAAATTCTGTCAAAGGCCAGACTTGATGGTCGTGATTGAGCTCAATGGCCATCATTAAACCCAGCACTCTCACATCCTTGATAGTATCCGGAAACCGATCTCTGAGCCGCAGCAAATCCTGCATCGCGACAATACCCAGCTTTTCCACTTTGTCTTCAATGCGGTTTTCGTTAAGGTACCGGATGACCTGCGCCGCCACTGCACACGACAGCGGATTTCCACAATAAGTGCCGCCGTGGTCACCCAATTCAACTGCATCAGCCAACCTCGCTGTCATGGCCATCGCCGCAAAAGGCAACCCGCCGGCGATACCCTTGCCCATCGTCATAATGTCAGGCGCCACCTCATAAGCGTTGGTAGCAAAAAATCGTCCAGTCCGACAAAAGCCAGTCTGCACCTCATCAATAATCAAAACGCATTGATGACGATCACAAAGGTCTCGCAGGTGTTTCACATAAGCCTTGTCCAGTGGTCTCACACCTCCCTCACCTTGCACAAGTTCGATGATGACGGCAGCAACGGTGCTGTCGATAACGTCATCAATGCCTTCGATGCTGTTGTGCTGACAAAAAGCCTGACCAGGGACGCGTGGGAGGTAACGCTCTGCATTTTGAGACCCACCAGATACCGACAGGGTCGCCAGAGTTCTGCCATGAAAAGCGCCTGTCATCGAGATTACTTTTGAGCGGCCGGTAATCTTTCTGGCAAGTTTAAGCGCTGCATCATTGGCCTCGGCTCCGCTGTTGGCGAAAAACATGCGCTCCAATCCTGGGGGTAACACCTTCTTTAACTCCAGCAGCAAGGCTGCCCGCGCCGGTGAATATGTAAAACCTGAATTGGGATTCTGAATGATGCGTGCCGATTGATCTCTTATCGCATTGACAATCACCGGATGCGAGTGCCCCAGACAGGTCACGCCCCACCCCGCGGTAAAATCCAGATAAGCTTGCCCGCTGACATCCCACACATGAACCCCCTCCCCCCTGTCGATCACCAGCGTCTGCTTTCTGCACACCTGCAGACTCAGGCTGTCTTCAATATCTTTAACTGACACTTTAACCTCGCCTTGCTGTCCCGAGAGGTACAGCTTTGATAAATGAATAAAATTTCAGGGCAAAAAAAAACCTCTGGGCCCGGAGGCCTCAGAGGTTTTTGAATTTTTCCACTGATGACTGGTTTACTTACCTTTCAACAGATGAATTCAGTCTCCCGGCCCCGGACAGACATGCGCGCACGCGCCGCACGCGCGCGGCGTGCGGCTGCTGCAAAGGCAGCCATGCGGGACTGAATTGAGACCAAGTTGATTAACATTACAAAAATAACCGGAAAATCTGTTGAGAACGGGAATCTAGTCAAAGGTCGCATATTCGTCAAGCAAACATTTTGAACGAAACAACAAAGGCTTTATCTTTTG
The DNA here is from genome assembly GCA_947458495.1 of Gammaproteobacteria bacterium. Taxonomy (GTDB): domain Bacteria; phylum Pseudomonadota; class Gammaproteobacteria; order Pseudomonadales; family Pseudohongiellaceae; genus Pseudohongiella. Next base: position 11,141 of record CANHAR010000065.1, read on the forward strand.
CTTTAGCACTGCTATCCACGCACCCGGTTTTGTATATACTGACATCGGAATGTGCGTTTCGGAAATGGCGACTGCGGCTCAACAACGAGGGCTCTAATCCTGAGGGGGAACTCCATGGCATCTGACTCCAGAGATTATGGAGGACGGCTTGTTCTGCGCGTCCTGAGCGTCCTGAGATTGTGCAGCGCGATGAGCATTTGCATTGCACTTTCATTGACATCCTCCGCTGATAGCCAATCTGCAGAAGAAGCGGATCCACAGACACAACTCAGCGAGCTTGAGCGCTTGCGTGACGTCCTCAACAATAGTCTGGAAACGTCTGGCGCTTATGACACAGAACTCCTCCAGCCGATGAGTAATCTGACCGAAGCCTTAATCTCCGTTGAGGGTGATGAGGAAGCCAACGCACTGCTAGAGCAACAAATCCAGGTTTTGCGAATCAATGACGGGCTGTATACGCCATCACAGGTAGAACTGGTCAAACAACAACTGGATGTTCTGGCGTTAGAAAAAAACTGGGACCAAATATTTGACAGAATGTCTTACTTGACGCTGATACTTGAGCGCAGTGACAACATGGCCGTGACTGACAGACTGGCTCATCTTAAAGAATTGGGAAACTGGTCTCGTCTGTTGCTGGCTCGCGGACCAAGGGTCCAGGAGCCAAGTTATCTGCTGCAACTTCAGGCGCTTGAGGAGATGGCGCTTGAACTGGGCAAAGAGAGCATGGCACCAGGGCCCGAACTTCAGCAGTTGATTTATGAACGATCTCTGGCTGAGCTTTATATTGCACTGGGAATTGTGGCAACCACAGACACAAGCCGGGAGCTGATGAGCCGCAGCGAAGGCATTCATACACCTGATCACCGGCGTAACCAGGTGCTGACAACGGTCAGTGACATAGAAACTGCATTCGGCTCACGCACCAGCACAGTCATTGAGCGAGCTCACCGCACGGCGATGAGCCGTCATCAACAAATGATCCTGTCACTCGCCGACAGTTCGGGCACAGGCGGCGATGAAGCGCTTGAAGCGCTTGCCGAATCTGATCCCGAACAGGCAGCCATGATTCAATTGTTTATTGGGGATTCAGTCCTATTGCGTCAGCAATATGAACTGCGTATGGGCTCCCATATCGGCCCACAAAGAGGCAGCAGCGCCGCAGGTTCTGCAGCGGGTTACTATCGCACTGCATGGACACTGCTGTTAGAGGCCGGGCATACCGAGCAAGCACTTAACGACTACTTTTCATGCCCCGCACTTCTCCCTTCAGCCAATTTCGACCGCCGCCTGACTGGTATACCAAACAAATGTACTACGGACGAGCAAACCGGAGAGCTGCTGCTTCCGGATGTTGCAGTGGTTCGCGATGGTGTTCCAGGTTTACGGTATGAGAATCTGTCTGAGACTGGCCTGATATCAACATCTGACGGCACGATGGCAACACTGACATTTAACATCGGTATGAATGGTCAGGCTGACAGAATTGATATCACGGCATCCCTGCCAGAAAACGTCAGCTCAAGAATTCAGGGCAAAGCTGCACTTGAGACCCTGCAGTTCAGACCCGCCTTACGCGATGGCCGCCCGGTCAGATCCGGCTTGGTCACACTTACACTTTTCAGCCTTGAATCTGGCTGAAGACGCAGGGCTCAGGCACGTTGAAGCGGCGCAATCCCGCTGTCTACC
>CANHAR010000066.1 GCA_947458495.1 Gammaproteobacteria bacterium
AAATGAAAACACTCTGTCACCTCAATGATATCGAGGAAGGCCGTGCTAAAGGCTTTGAGCTCAATGGCAAGCACTTGTTTGCAGTGAAAAAAGACAATCAACTGCACCTGTATTACAACTACTGCCCTCATCTGGGCACGCCACTGGAATGGCTTGAAGATCAGTTTCTTGATCCTGACGGTACCTTTATTCAATGTGCCACGCATGGCGCACTCTTTGTGATTGAAAGTGGGCAATGTATTCAGGGACCCTGCCGCGGCAAAGCACTGCGGGCCATTCCGTTTGTCATGGGCAATGGTTTTATGATGGTGGACGAGTCTAGCGTCGCACAACTTGGCAGGATTTAAGCTAATGCCTTGGCCATACGCTCGATGGCCAGTTCCAGCCGCGGCAGCGCACTGGTATATGCAAATCTCACAAACCGGCGCGCCTGATAATCACCAAAGTCTGTGCCGGGCGTTGCTGCGATGCCGTGATCTTCCAGCAATCGCTGGCAGAACTGCTCACAGTCATCACTGAAATGACTGATATCGGCATAACAATAAAATGCGCCCTCGGGCTGCCAGGGCAGCTCAAATCCCAACGATGTTAGTGCCGATGACAGGTAGTCCCGGCGCTGTCTGAACGCTGCGCGACGCTGCTCGAGAATTTCAACAACATCTGCATCAAACGCCCGCAAGGCCGCAATCTGCGAAATCGTCGGCGCCGATATAAACAGGTTCTGGGCAAGAATATTGGCGGTGGTGATCAGATACTCCGGCACAACAATCCAGCCGAGACGCCACCCCGTCATACCAAAGTATTTGGAAAAGCTGTTGATCACGAGAGTGTTGCCACCCAAAGCCAATGCGCTGGGCAAATCGCCCATGGCACGACTGCCTGAAGCGGGCGCACTGAAATCCAGACCTTGATAAATTTCATCAACCATCAGATGCACTTGACGGGAGTCACACCACTGACCCAACGCTATCAGTCGGGTATGCGGAATAACCGCACCTGTAGGGTTTGCCGGAGAGGCCAGCCATAAACCCTTCACCGTCTCATCATACGCCGCCTCAAGCTGCACGATGTCCGGTGCAGCATCGCCGACAGTTTGTGGAGCAATCAGCCGAGCCCTGGCACCGGCCAGGTGAACATAATTGCGATTACAAGGATAGGCGGGGTCTGGCATCAATACGGTGTCGCCCGGATTGAGCAACAAATTGGACAGCAGTACCAATGCCCCGCTGGCCCCCGGGGTCACCAGAATACGGGACGGATTCAGGTTTATACCATGATGCTGCTGGTAAAACGCCGCGATGCGCTCACGCAACTCCGGCAATCCTGCTGCAGGGGTGTACGCAGTATTACCGGCTCTCAAAGCCGACATGCCGGCATCAGCGATGGGTTGGGCAGTGGGGAAATCCGGCTCCCCCACTTCCAGGTGAATGATATCCCTGCCGCTTGCCTGCAACTGACGCGCACGCTCCATCACATTCATGACCCTGAAGGGATTGACGAGTCGGGTTCTGTTTGCGTGGGGGAGTCTGAATTCTGTCATAGTTATGCGGTATGGTATGTGGATTGACTGCCAGCACGGAACAAGCAGGCGGCTGCCGGGCAAGATGGGCGACCTTAACATTATTTCTGGTCTGGGCGGTAATAATCTGGTAGCTTACCGCGCTTGCCAAAATCCGTGACCGCCCAATAGTCAGTTGGCAAGTGTGCCGGATCGCGCTACTGTTAAGCGTCTAATAGGGTATGAGGCCTTGTTAACCATGTCCAAAAAACAATCTGCTGCAGAACAACCGTCCTTATTAAAAACATTCACGCCCTACACACCAAAAAAGGGCGAAGAATATATGAGCGAAGCACAGCGAGACCACTTCAAGTTCATCCTGCGCGATTGGCGCAGCCAGCTCATGGAAGAAGTTGACCGCACAGTTCACCATTTACAGGACGATGCTGCCAATTATCCAGACCCCGCGGACAGGGCGACTCAGGAAGAAGAATTCAGCCTTGAATTACGTACCCGTGACCGTGAGCGCAAACTGATTAAAAAAATCGACTCGACCATCGAGAAAATCGTTCAGAACGATTATGGCTACTGCGAGTCCTGTGGTATCGAAATTGGCATCCGCCGTCTTGAGGCTCGTCCAACAGCAGACAAGTGCATAGACTGCAAAACACTGGATGAAATCCGCGAAAGACAGTGGGGCGCCTGAGTCGCCGGCGGCCTGTTCCTTGAGACCGTCCTCGCCCGGTAACAGCATTTTTCTGGAACCGGGTGAGTCATCATCGACTGATGCGAAGCTTGGCTACGTTGGTCGTTTTGCCCCCTCGCCTACCGGCACTTTACATTTTGGTTCTCTGCTCTCGGCACTGGCGTCTTTTCTGGATGCACGCGCTCATCACGGCCGCTGGCTATTGCGCATGGAAGATCTTGATCCCAGCCGTGAACCCGCAGGTGCTGCACAACAGATACTGGAGACTCTGGACGCATTTGCCTTGCACTGGGATGGCGACGTGATCTACCAGAGCGATCGGCTGACTGAGTACCACAATACCTTGACCTTTCTGAATAATCACAACCTGACCTACGGTTGTGATTGCTCCAGGCAGCGTATCCGCAGCAATGAGGGCGTTTACGATAATTTATGCCGGAACCGCGCCAGCCCGCCCATTGACGACTTTGCCATCCGGCTGCGCTTGCCCGATACCAACATACAGTTTGAGGATAGAGTCCAGGGAATCTATCAACAGAATCTGTCATCAGACTGTGGCGACGTTGTCTTGCGCCGTCGCGATGGACTGATTGCCTACCAGTTGGCCGTGGTGGTGGATGATGCCTGGCAGGGAGTAACCGATGTTGTGCGCGGATACGACCTGATAGATTCCACACCAAGACAGATCGCCCTGCAGCAAATTCTGGGCTATCAGACACCTCGGTATGCTCATATCCCCGTCGCCTGTAACACAATGGGACAAAAGCTCAGCAAACAACACTTTGCCAAAGCTGTGGAGCCTTCTAACAGCCGCGTCTACCTCAGAGAGGCACTGCGTTTTCTCGGGCAGGACCTCAGCGGCAACACGCAGACTGAAACGCCTCAAAGCCTTCTGCAACGGGCAATTGAACGCTGGGATATACAGCGTGTGCCCAAGTTGGCTAATATCCCGGTCGGACATCAACTAGGCTAGGCCTCAGACGTATGTATATTCCGCCTTCCACCCTGATTTTTCTGGTTTTCAGCTACCTGCTGTTCCTGCTCAGCGTGGAATGGTCAATGCAGCCCCATGGGGCTTGGTATCGCCCCTTGCTGATCTGTTTTATTGTCATCGCCCTGGCCGCCTGGTCATTCCGGGAACAAAACGCCGATGACTTTTGAGTTAAGTACATTATTTGCGCTGGGAGTGGGTTACCTGATCATTCTGTTCGGGATCGCCTACATTACCGAGCGTGGCTGGATACCCGAACGTGTTGTCAGACATCCTGTGGTTTACGTACTGTCACTGGGTGTGTTTGCCAGCGTCTGGTCGTATTACGCGGCAACCGGCAACGCATTTCGTGATGGTTATGGATATCTGGCACCATTTATTGGCATATCCATGGCGTTTTTGTTGTCCCCGTTGTTACTGCGGCCTATTCTGAATCTCACCAAAACTTACCAACTCAGCTCCCTGGCTGACTTGTTATCCTTCAGGTATCGAAGTCCATGGGCTGGCACACTGACCACCTTGGTCATGTTACTGGTGGTGATGCCGCTGTTGTCCTTGCAGATTCAGGCGGTTGCCACCACCGTCAGCCTGCTGTCACCCGACGCTTCAGAGACAACACTGGCGATCACGTTTTGCCTGTTGATTACACTGTTTTCAATCTTTTTCGGAACCGGCAAAGGCTCCGGCAGAGAACGTCATGAAGGACTGGTCATGACCATCGCTTTTGAGTCCCTGGTCAAATTGGTGGCGCTGCTGGCCGTGGGCTTTTTTGCAATCTACAAAGGCTTCGGCAGTTTTGATCTCATGGAGCAATGGGTCAGAGAACAACCGGAACTGCTGCGCAGAATCAAAGAGCCTGCGCCTCCCGGGACCTTCCAGATCATGGTACTGGTTTTTTTCAGCGCCGCCGTCGCAACCCCGCAGATGTTTTATATGACCTTCCATGAAAACAACCACCCCCGCGCGCTCAGCGTCGCCAGCTGGGGCCTGCCGTTGTATTTCCTGCTGTTAAGCCTGCCAGTGTTACCTATCCTTTGGGCCGGTTTGCGCTCGGGGGCTCTGTCACCCATGGAGTATTTTCCGGTCACTCTGGGTGCATACTATGATTCTGAGCTGTTTACCCTGATTGGTTTTATCGGCGGCATGTCTGCAGCCAGTGGCCTGATTATTGTGATAACACTGGCGCTGTCCACGATGTGCCTGAACCACCTGATTCTGCCGGTTTGGCAACCCAGTGCGCGCCAGGATATCTATCGCTGGTTATTGTGGAAACGTCGGGCACTGATCGCCGCACTGATCTGGGGTGGCTTCCTGTTTTATTACATGCCTTCCGACGATCAGAGCATCAGAGCTGTCAGCAGTATTGGCCTGATCGGTAGCCTGCAGTTTCTGCCGGCCATTGTTGCATTACTGTATTGGCCAAAAGGTAATAAGAAAGGATTCATGGCCGGCCTCGCCGCAGGAACGGCCGTCTGGTTTGTCTTTCTGGTACTGCCCGTGGCATCAGGCACCAATTTCTTTACCTTGGGTAACATGAATACCCGCGAAATTGTTGTGCTGTCACTGATCTGCAACATTGCCCTATTTATGCTGGTTTCGTTGTTCACACGTAGCTCGACTGAGGAACGGATATCTGCCGATATCTGCTCGGTTGACAACCTCCGACGCCAGCGACGGGCAGGACTCACAGCAAGTTCACCGCAGGAGTTTATTGCCCAGCTGACCAAACCTTTGGGGGAGCGCACTGCTACACGAGAAGTCATGCAGGCACTTCGTGATCTCAATATGGATAAACAGGACAGCCGGCCACAGGCACTTCGCCAGCTGCGCAGTCGACTGGAAGCCAACCTGTCCGGATTGCTGGGGCCGGCAATCGCACATGATTTGATTGACAGATTCCTGCCATTTACATCCACCAAGGGAAGTGTCTCAGCAGACGTAACGGCTATCGAAAGCCGTATCGAAGCGTACCGAAGCAATTTGTCAGGCATGGCCGCTGATCTGGACAACCTGCGGCGTTATCATCGGCAGATATTGATGGATCTGCCGCTGGGCGTCTGCTCTCTGGGCCCGGACGACCAGATCATTATGTGGAACCATGCCATGGAGACGCTGACGGGCATCACCACCGAGGAAGCGGTTGGTATGCATCTGAGTGAAATCGGCAACCCCTGGTACAAACTCTTGAACCAGTTTTTACACGGTGAAACGGCACATCAGCACAAACTGACAATCAACGTGAACGGCCGTAAACGTTACATCAGTCTGCACAAAGCGGTGATTGAGAAATCCACCAGCCGGCGTATTGAGCAGGACGGCATCATTGTCCTTTTGGAAGATCTGACAGAAACCGAGTTGCTGGAAGAAGAACTGGCACACAGCGAGCGCCTGGCATCCATTGGCCGGCTTGCGGCCGGGGTAGCCCACGAGATTGGCAATCCCATCACCGGCATTGCCTGCTTGGCCCAGAATATCAGAGATGAAACATCCAACGACGAGTTGCGCAGCATGGCAAAACAGATCATTGAACAGACCGACCGCACCTCACGCATTGTGCAGTCACTGGTCAATTTTGCTCACAGCGGCAGCCAGAACAAAGCTGACCAGCGGCATGAAGTTGTGCCGGTCGCAGCGTGTATTGATGAAGCAATTGCACTGATCTCTCTTAACAAGAAGGGTAAACACATGCACTTTGATGTGCACTGTGAGCCAAATGCCCGCATACTCGGGGACTCACAGCAGTTGTTGCAGGTGTTGGTGAATCTGATTAACAACGCGCGCGACGCCAGCCCTGCGGAGAGCACTATTCGTATCGACTGTGAACGCATCGCCGCATCGATACAGATCAGTGTTGCCGATGAAGGCAGTGGTATCCCCGAGGCCATTCGTGACCGGGTATTTGAGCCGTTTTTTACCACCAAGGAACCCGGCGAAGGCACCGGTCTTGGATTGGCTCTGGTATACAGCCTGGTTGAAAACCTCGGAGGACATATTGATATAATGAATGCCACTGCCAAGCGGAATAACCCGGGCGCAAAAGTAGTGCTGAGTTTTCCCTGTTATGATGAGACACTAAACAAAAGCTGAGCCAGCCTCTTCAGACTGTTCTCAAACAAACAGCAAATCGAGTAATTGAATGACTGCACATTACAAAGTTCTGGTTGTAGAGGATGAACCGGTCATCCGCACTGCATTGCGCCGCCTGCTTGAACGCCACGGCTATATCGTCAGTGAAGCTGGGTCCGTGAAGGAAGCTGTCGCACTCCTGGCTGAGAACAGCTTCAACATTGTCATCAGCGATCTGCGACTGCCGGGCGCTCCTGGCACCGATCTGATCAAAGCAACACGCACTCCGGTGCTCATCATGACCAGTTACTCCAGTTTGCGATCCGCCATTGACTCCATGAAACTGGGCGCAGTGGACTACATCCCCAAGCCCTTTGAACACGAAGAGATGCTACAAACCGTCGAGCGCATTATCAAAGACAATGCCGGCAAAAATGTTGCACCAAAATCAGTAGAACCTCCGCCTGAGCCGCCAGTTCCCGGCATGATCGGCAGCTGCCCGCAAATGATGGAATTGTTCCGTCGCATACGCAAAGTCGCACAAACCAGCTCAACCGTGCTGATTAATGGTGAATCGGGTACCGGTAAAGAACTGGTGGCGCGCGCCATTCATCAGTTAAGCGATCGCAAAGACTCGGAAATGATTTCGGTTAACTGTGCAGCTATTCCTGAAAATCTCATCGAATCCGAGCTATTCGGACATGAAAAAGGCGCCTTCACGGGTGCAACGGCCAACCGCACCGGGCTGGTGGAAGCCGCAAACAGCAGCACGCTGTTTCTGGATGAAATTGGCGAGTTGCCACTGGATGCTCAGGCTCGGCTGCTGCGTGTTCTGCAGGAAAGCGAAATACGAAAAGTGGGTTCCGTGCAATCACGCAAGGTTGATGTGAGACTGGTGGTTGCTACCCACCGCGATCTCAAGCAATTGGTGATTGATGGTGACTTCCGCGAAGATCTTTATTACCGCATTAACGTCATGGCGCTGCTGTTACCGCCACTGAAAGAACGCGGTAACGATATCCTTGAGCTCGCGGATGCCATTCTGGAGCGCACCTGCAAACGACTCAAGTCACCGCTCTTGTATTTCACCAATGATGCCACACAAGCGATTTCCACCTATCCATGGCCGGGGAACGTGCGCGAACTGGAAAACGCAATTGAACGGGCAGTGGTATTGGCGGAATCCGAAGAGATCGGGGCAGAATTGCTGGCCATCGACCTGACGGGTAATAAACGTACCATCCGGCCATTGACCGAGCGATCCATGATTGATCAGCACAGTGCGGATGAGACTGACGCTGCAGAAGAGCTATCTCTCGAAGACTATTTCCAGAAGTTTGTCCTTGAACATCAGGACCAGATGAATGAAACCCAGTTGGCCAAAAAACTGGGCATCAGCCGCAAATGCTTGTGGGAGCGCCGCCAGCGATTTGGCCTGCCCCGCAAAAAGAAACACGCTTAAAACTGTTACCGATACCCATCTACTCATTTGATGAGAGTGTTTTAGTAACACTTGCTACTCAAACACAGATTTCCAGCCCAGCCATAAAATCATATCTTGTTGTTATACATATGCTTTGTCATAGTGGCACGCTAAATGCTTTAAGCGCCGTACAATAAGAAAAAGAAATAATAAAAATAACGACGCATAACAAAAAAAATAGCATCAGTATTGGTGCAAAAAAATAATAAGAATAATCAGATCGGGCTAGCAGATAAAAATAAGCACTTTGCATAATTACTGCTGGTACTGATGAATAAACTGGCGCACTTGACTTGAGTGCCTACTTAAGAAGAACAAAAAAAAACAATAATAACAATAAAACATACCTTCCTTGCGGGGGGGTCAAGTCACCCCCCAGAGCATTTCCCCTGCACACATTCCATACTTCAGTGTATTATTGCCGCCTCTGTCGCTGACGATGTCTGCGTCAACAACAAGCTGTTGTGTCTGTATCCAATTGAGCTTGTGTCCATCAACAGAAGTGACCTTGAGCTAGACACCTGATGATTAAGAAGCTGGTAAAAATGCTTTTTGGCAAGACCGGCCAAAGCAACAGCGGTGTTGCTGAAAAACCTGACGCCAAAAAAGCAGAACCACGCCAGACGCCGTCACCGGCAGAGCCAAAACGCCGGTCACCACGCAACCCGCACAACACCCGTATTGAGCAGCCCTCCGCGCAGACCGCCAGAACAGGCAATCGTGGCGCAGCGCATGGACGCAGTGAACTGCCCGCCGCTCTGCGCAAACTGGATCTGAGTAACGTTCAGGTAGTAGCCCGCGAAGATCACAACATTTCACGTCGCGATATTTCCCCCAATGCGCTTAAAGTGCTTTATCGCCTCAATGAAGCGGGGTTTCAGGCTTTTCTGGTTGGTGGCGGAGTCCGTGACCTGTTACTGGGCGGCCACCCCAAAGACTTCGATATCTCGACGGATGCAACGCCAGAAGATGTCAGAGAAGTGTTTCGCAACTCACGCATTATCGGCCGGCGGTTCAAAATCACCCATGTGCGCTTCGGCCAGGAAATCATCGAAGTCACTACCTTCCGCGCCCATCATGAAATTGAAACCGAAGTCGAGGAAGGCGAATCGCGACGCCACATCAGGGATCTGGATTCCGCACACTCAAGCACCGGTATGATCCTGCGCGACAATGTGTATGGCAGCATCAATGAAGATGCCATCCGCCGTGACTTTACCGTCAACGCGCTGTATTACACGGCCAATGGTTTCTGGTTACTGGATTTTGTAAATGGACTCAGTGACATCGAAGACAGGCTGATCCGTATGATCGGTGATCCGGAAACCCGATACAAAGAAGATCCTGTGCGCATACTGCGCGCCATCCGTCTGGCAGCCAAACTGGATTTCCGAATTCACAAAGACACGGAGGCCCCGATCGCGCGGCTGGCCATACTGTTGGAGTCAATTTCCCCCGCGCGCCTGTTTGATGAGACAGTGAAACTATTTACCGGCGGCCAGGCCGAAGCAACCTTTGAACTGCTGCGCCGTTACAAGGTCGCTGATTACCTGTTCAAACCCACACTACGCTGCCTGGGCGATAAAAACTCCACCGACAGCAGACTGGTACAACTGGCACTGCAAAACACCGACAAACGTCTGGCAGATGGCAAATCCGTGACACCGGCTTTTTTGTACGCGGCCTTGCTGTGGCCAGCCATGCAGGCGATCTTGCGTGAACAGTTCCAGGATCGCCTGGCACCGTTAACGGCCATGCAGGATGCGGCCACTGATACGATTCTTGAGCAACTGCGATTTACCGCCATCCCCAAACGCTTCACCGCCGTGATGCGCGAGATATGGGAATTACAATGGCGTATGCAACCGCAAAGTCGCAAACAGGTTGAAAGCGTGATTGCACACCCACGCTTCAGAGCAGCCTACGATTTTCTATTGTTGCGCGAAGAGTCCGGTGAGCAACTGGACAATGCCGGCGACTGGTGGACGCAATACCAACTGGCAGATCGCGCCGGGCAGGAAGTCATGATCGAAGCCTTGAGCAACATCAAAGCCCCGCGCAAACGCCGCCGCAAACCCAGATCATCATCGGCACCGAGGGCGGAGCAGGCCAGTGAGTAAACCATTACCACGTTACATCGCGGTGGAAGGCCCGATTGGTGTTGGTAAGACCAGCCTCGCCAAGCGCTTGGCACAAACGTTCAATTACGACGTTATTCTCGAAAAACCTGAAGAAAATCCCTTTCTCGAACGCTTTTATCGCAATCCCAAACAGTACGCGCTATCCACTCAATTGTTTTTCCTGTTCCAACGCGCGCAGCAGTTGCAGGATCTGAAGCAGGACGATCTGTTTGAGCCCGTGCGCGTGGCAGACTTCCTGATCGACAAAGACCGTTTGTTTGCCTTTCAGAATCTTGACCCAGATGAATTTGGTTTGTATGAAAACGTTTACCGGCATCTGACCGTACACGCACCGGTTCCTGATCTGGTGATTTATCTACAGGCGCCCACCCACGTTTTGCTCAGTCGCATACACAAGCGTGGCATCCCCGCAGAGCAGGCCATCGAAGCGGACTATCTCAACAGACTGAACGACGCCTACACGTCGTTTTTTCATTATTACGACAAGTCACCACTCTTGATTGTCAACAGCACCGATATCGATCTTGTTGGCCGCGATGAGCACTACCAACAACTGGTTGATCGTATCCTGCAGGCACCACAAGGTATCCATTATTTCAATCCCAGTCCGGCCTTACTGTGATTGCCGCCCGGAGGAAATTGTCATGAGCACACAATCAGCGCAACAGCACATCACCCTGAACTCGCTTAATAAGATACGGGCAAGCGGCCAGAAATTTTCCTGCCTGACCGCCTACGATGCCTGTTTTTCCGGATTGCTGAACGATGCCGGTATCGACGTGATTCTGGTCGGCGATTCGCTGGGCATGGTGCTACAAGGTCATGACAGCACCTTGCCGGTGACCATGGCAGACATGGTTTATCACGTGCAATGTGTAAAACGCGCCAACAAACGCTCCTTTCTGATGGCAGACATGCCATTTATGAGTTACTCGTCCGATACTGAAACACTTGAAAACGCCGCAGCACTGATGCGTGCCGGCGCTGAGATGGTCAAACTTGAAGGTGGTGCGTGGCTGGAGAGCTCAACACGGCTGCTGGCTGAGCGGGGCATTCCTGTGTGCGTACACATGGGTCTGACGCCTCAGTCCATCAATCGCATCGGGGGTTATCTGGTTCAGGGACGAGATCCTGTTCAAGCGGAAAACATGGTCAAGGAAGCCTTGTTGCTGCAAGAAGCAGGCGCCAGTATTTTGTTGCTGGAGTGTGTTCCCACGGCGCTGGCCAAACGTATTACCGAGGCGCTGCAGATCCCGGTGATTGGCATAGGTGCCGGCCCGCATACCACCGGACAAGTGCTGGTGTTGCATGACCTGCTGGGTATATCACCCATCAAACCCAAATTTGTTAAGAACTTTTTGCCTGAATCGGACAATGGTATCGCCGGCGCAATCAAAGCGTATGCCGATGCCGTCAGGACTGGTCAGTTCCCCGCACCAGAACATTGTTTCGATTAAAAACAGGTAACTACGCGACGGAAAACACTCATGATAATTTGCCACCAGGCCAGTGAACTGCACCAACTGTTAAACACCTACCGGCGCGAAGGCAAATCAATTGCACTGGTGCCGACTATGGGCAACCTGCACCGGGGCCATGTGCGTCTGATCGAAAAAGCTGTGGGTCTTGCGGATATTGTGGTCAGCAGCATTTTTGTAAACCCCATGCAGTTTGGCCGCCATGAAGATCTCGACAAATATCCGCGCACACCTGACGCTGATATCGAGAAACTCACCGCTGCGGGCTGTGCTGTTTTGTTTGCGCCTTCCGTCAAGGAGATGTATCCCTTGGGTCTGGTCGAACACACGGTTGTGTCTGTGCCCGCCATTTCAGCGCGACACTGTGGTGCCAGCAGGCCCGGACATTTTGATGGTGTGGCCACGGTGGTCAGCAAACTGTTTAATCTGGTAAAACCGGATCATGCCGTGTTTGGCCTCAAGGACTACCAGCAATTCAAAGTCATCCGCAAAATGAACGCAGATATGTGTTTTGGTATCCAGCTGACCGGTGTGGCCACCGAACGCGATGAAAACGGCCTGGCCCTGAGCTCGCGTAATGGTTATCTCAGCGCGGCGGAAAAACACACGGCGCTGACAATCATACAGACGCTGCGCAGCACCGCTGCACAAATAGAGAACGGCATGCGTGATTTTGCAGCGCTGGAGCAGGCCGCGAAGTCTGTGTTTGAATCCAGACAGATGCGGCCGGATTATTTTTCAATCTGCCGGGCAGATACCCTGGCGCCGGCCAGCGCTGACGACAAACAACTGGTCATTCTGGCGGCCGCGTATGTGGGTACCACACGCCTGATCGACAATATTGAAATCAACCTGTAGCACCGCGGGCACCACCTGATGGGCCAGGGTAAATAAACAACAAGGAGCTGAACATGTCGCAAGAAAAAATCTACCCGGCCAGCGGTTTCTCCAGCCAGCACACCTTGATAGATCAGGCTGGTTACTCGCGCATGTATGAACACTCCATTACTGATCCAGAGTCCTTCTGGGGGGAACAAGCCAATCAGTATCTCAGCTTCTTTTCCCCGTACAGCAAAGTCTACGAAGGCGACTTCAGCAAGGGCTCAGTGACCTGGTTTAAAGACGCCAAACTCAACGTCAGCTGGAACTGTATTGACCGTCACCTGCCGCAGCGCGCTGCTCAGACCGCGTTTATCTGGGAAGGTGATGATCCCGCCGACAGCAAACACATCACTTACGCTGAGTTACATGAGGCAGTCAGCAGACTTGCCAACGTCCTAAAACAACGTGGTGTACAAAAAGGTGATCGGGTGTGTATTTACATGCCAATGATCCCGGAAGCTGCTTACGCCATGCTGGCCTGTGCACGAATCGGCGCCATACATTCCGTGGTATTCGGAGGCTTTTCACC
>CANHAR010000067.1 GCA_947458495.1 Gammaproteobacteria bacterium
ATCGCAGGCCGGGATCGTCAGCACGGTGCCGTTAATGCCGGCTGAGGGCCTGACCGTGGTGCTGAGCTGGCCCAAAGGGGTTGTGATTGAGCCCGGCGCGGCTGAACGGGCCGAATGGTTTTTATCAGACAATATGGGCGTTTTGTTGGCGCTGGCAGCTTTGCTGATCAGTACGGTTTACCTGATTCTTTGCTGGTTGCGGGTGGGACGCGATCCACCACGCGGTGTTGTTTTTGCGCACTATGAACCGCCGCATGACTTTTCACCGGCGGCTGCTCGTTATCTGATGCAGATGCACTATGACAATAAAACCCTGAGCTCGGCGATTGTCAGTCTGGCCGTCAAAGAGTGTCTGCACATTGATCAGCAGGACAGCCAATACACACTGCACAAACGCCAATCTGCGCGGGCTCTGTCTATCGGAGAAAGTGTTCTTTACATGCAGCTGTTCCGCGCCTCAGACACTCTGGTGCTGCACCATGACAATCATGCCTTGCTCAGCAAAGCCAAAGCTGCACATGCAAAAGCGCTGGGCAAAGAGTTCAGAGAGCCATATTTTGTCCGCAATGGCTGGTATCTGATGCCATCCATACTGCTAACGTTGCTGATGTTGTTGGTCACGCTGGGACAATCCCTGGCCAGTCCTGTGTCTCTGCTGGTGTTTGGCTCACAGATCCCACTGCATCTGCTGTTTTTATGGCTATTGCATCAACCGACGGCGCTGGGCCGCGAGATGATGGACAAGCTGGAGGGTTTTAAACTGTACCTGGAAGTCGCCGAGAAAGATGACCTGAACATTAAACATCCGCCGCAGTTAACTCCCGAGCTGTTTGAAGAGTATCTGCCATACGCCATTGCGTTAGGTGTGGAAGTAGCGTGGAGTAAAAAGTTCGCGTTGCTGTTCGCCGATATGAAAGCGGAACAAAGGCAGCAGTACCAGCCGCACTGGTACATTGGCATTTTTGATTCAGCACGCTTGTCAGCCTTTACTAAATCCATCGGCAGCGGGTTTGACAGCGCAATTTCGTCTGCCACAACCGTGCCGGGCAGTTCATCGGGTGCTGGGGGCGGTGGTTTTTCCGGTGGCGGGGGTGGCGGAGGTGGTGGCGGCGGGCGGTAACTCAGGCCCTCGCACTTCAGGGTGATTTTTGATCACAATCAGTCAGTGATTTAAAACAAAGCGTCAGGTGAAACTTTACTGATGTGGTTAAATAAAGGTCTGTGAGTTGTTCCGGGATTATCTTCATGGTTGAAATCTCCTGCACATGGCGGCGGCTGTTGTCGGTTCTGTTGTTGGTATGTATGTTTGCCTCGCCGGTTGCAGTGATGGCAGACGGCGACTTTGGATTGCCTGATCACCGCGGTAACTTTCATCAACTCAGTCGCTACGCTGATCAGGCAGCCGTGATTGTGCTGCCATTCTCATACAACGATCCGGCATCGCTGCAGGCAGCAGAGCAGTTGGCCGCTATGCAGGCACAATTTACAGCGCAGTCCGTACTGGTGTGGTTGCTCAATGCCAGTGATGACGCGGATCTGGTCAGATCTCACACCTTATCGCCCGGCGATTTCCCCGTGCTGATCGATGGCTCACAAACGGTCGCCCGGACCCTGGAAGTTGAGCATCTTGGCGAGTTCATTATTCTGGATCCAAGGTCCATGGGTGTGCTCCACCGGGGTTTTGACGACATCAGCCTGTTGGATGGCGTGCTCACCGAAGCATTGGCCGCTAAAGCCAACAGCCGCCCCAGTCGTCTGGAAATTTCCACAGATCCTTTAGACGGTGCTGTGCTCACGTATCGTTTTATCGAGCAGTTTGCCGGACGAGAGATTTCTTACCAACAGGACATTGCACCCCTGCTCAAGGAACGCTGTGCCTACTGTCACGTTGAAAACGGACTGGCGCCATGGGCAATGAACCGCTACATCATGGTGTTGGGCTGGAGCCCGATGATGCGCGAGGTGATGATTACCCGGCGCATGCCGCCCGGACAGATTGATAACGCGGTCGGCAACTGGGTCAATACTCACGAACTCAGCGACGAAGAACTGGCGCTGTTGGTGGAATGGATTGACCAGCGCGGCCCGCGCAGTGGTGAGGGTGATCCGTTGGCCGAACCATTGCCGGTTATCGACGAGTGGTCATACGGACAACCTGACCTGATTATTAATGTTCCGGAGCAATCCCTGCCGGCCACGGGCAATATCGATTTTCTGGTCAAGCGTGTTGAGCTCGACCTGCAGGATGACACCTGGTTAAGTGCCATTGCTTACGAAGTTGGTGACAGAAGTGTTTTGCACAGTCTGTTGATCTATGCCGTTGATAAAGGCCTGCAAAGCAGCAATCCGGATGACCTGATCGCCAGCCCCGGCGCCGAGTTCATCAGCGTCTATGTGCCTGGCGAACACGTTGATGAGTTTGCGGCTGAATCGGGTTTTCTGCTCGGCAAAGACAAGGATCTGGTGTTTAAACTGCGTTACCTGACGTCGGGCCGTGAAACGGTTGACCGCACCCGCATCGGATTACATTTTAGTCAGAGCCCACCGCTGAGGCGTATCAGAACATTGGCTCTGGAAAAACCGGATTTTAGTATTCCTGCCAATACTTCTCAGCATAGTGAAGTGATGCTGTCTGAGCCCTTGGCCACTGATGTGTTGCTGGAAAGCTACTCACCCCATGCACACAGCCGTGGACGCAGTATGGCCGTGAGTGTGCAGTATCCTGACGGACGTGAAGAAGCACTGATCAATATCCCCAACTTCAACTACAACTGGCAACTGGCCTACCGGCCTTCAGCGTTGAAGCGCATACCGGCAGGTTCTGTATTCAGGGCAGAGACCGTGTATGACAACTCAGCCTCCAACCCATTTAATCCCTCGCCTGACCAGATAACCGGGCAGGGTTATCGGGTAGACTCGGAAATGTTCAGTCACTTTATCCGTCTGGCTGAGTGATTTACTCAGCCAGCCCGCGACGACGCAGCATGTGGATCATGTCCGGTGAGCGGCCCGCAAATTCCTGATAAATCTGCATGGCATCGACGCTGCCGCCACGTGATAACACCGTGTCGCGGAAATGCTGCCCGGCTTCCCGGCTCATACCACCGTTCTCTTTGAACCATTCCACACCGTCAGCATCAAGCACTTCACTCCAGATGTAGGAGTAATAACCGGCTGAATAACCGCCCATAATGTGTGAGAAGTAGGGCAGGCGATAACGCGGGGGCACCGGCCCATAATTGAGACCCGCATCGGTGAGCACTTGTTGTTCAAAGTCGGTTAGTGCCTCAGCACTGGGAACCTGCTCTGGCGGTAACTGGTGCAGAGCCTGATCCACAATAGACGAAGCAATATACTCGGTGGTGCCAAATCCCTGATTAAACTGTCCCGCCGCCAGTACTTTATCCAGCAGCTGCTGAGGAATGCGCTCACCGGTTTCATAATGCGTGGCATAGTTTTCCAGCACTTCGGGCCAGGACGTCCACATTTCATACACCTGCGAGGGGAATTCAACAAAGTCACGTGACACGGCGGTGCCGGCAAACAGGGGGTAGCGCACATCGGTCAGCAGGCCGTGCAGCACATGGCCGAACTCATGAAACATAGTGGTTGCTTCGGTGAAACTGATCAACGTTGGTTCTCCGTCAGCGGGTTTGCTGACGTTCTGGTGCATGGCGATCAGAGGGGCGCCGCCGAGTAAACCACTTGGCAACGCATAGTTGCTTGCCCAGGCACCGCCACGTTTGCTCGGACGTGCGTAAAAGTCAGTGATAACCAGACCCAGCGCGGTGCCATCGGCATCGGTGGCTTCCCATATCTGTACGTCCGGGTGATACACCGGCAGATCGGGTCGTGCTGTAAAACTGATGCCAAAAATCTGATTAGCGGCGTAGAACACGCCTTTGGTTAACACATTGTTGAGTTCAAAATACGGGCGTACTTCCGCGTCATCAAAGGCATAACGCTCACGCCTTACCTTTTCAGCATAAAACGACCAGTCCCAAGCCGCCATTTCAAAGGGTTCAGTTTCAGTGTTGTTGATCAACTGCTGAATATCCGCGGCTTCACGTTGTGCGTTGGCGACGGCAACCGGGGCGATGTCTGCCAGCATGGTATTCACAGCTTCTTTGCTGCCCGCAGTGGTCAGTTCAAGACTGAAATCCGCATGTGTATCGTAACCCAGCAACTGTGCACGTTCAGCGCGCAGGCGTGCGGTGTCGGCTACCAAGGCGCGGGTGTCATAGTCATTGCCACGGGTGCCACGCGCCAGGGAAATGTTGTGAATACGCTCGCGCAAGGCGCGATTTTCCAGAGAGCTGAGGATTGGCTGCCCGCTGGTGTTCAACAGCGCCAGCAGATATTTGCCTTCCTGGCCGTTTGCGCTGGCGCTGTTTGCAGCTGCCTGTATCTGCGCATCTGTCAAGCCGGCCAGTTCTTCGGCGGTGTCAACCAGCACGGCCGAGTCATTCACTTCAGCCAACACATGTTGATTAAACAGCGTGCCCATGCGCGCCAGTTCGCCGTTGATTTCGCGCAGACGGTCCTTTTCCGGGGCGGTCAGCAAGGCGCCGGCGCGCACAAAGTTGGTGTGGTAGCGCTCGAGCAGACGCAGTGATTCAGGGTCCAGTCCGAGCTCATTGCGCTGTTGGTAGACATGATTGATGCGTTCAAACAGGTCAGCATTCAGGCTGATGGCGTCGGCGTGAGCGGCCAATAGTGGCGAAAATTCGCGCTGAACTGCTTGCAGTGTCGGGTTGGTGTGGGTGCCGGTGATATTGCTGAATACGCGTTGGACACGCTGCAGATCTGCGCCAGTGCGCTCCAGTGCAATGATGGTGTTCTCAAAATTTGCGGTTTCAGTCGAGCTGATAATGGCGTTGACTTCAGCCATTTCCAGTTCCATACCGCGTTGCAGCGCCGGTGCAAAGTGTTCATCAAGGATCAGATCAAACGCAGGCAAACCAAAGGGCAATGTGCTTTGTGCAAACAGTGGATTACTCATAGTGTCCGGTTCTGCTGAAGGGGCGTCCTGTGCTGCGGAAACTGTGTCCTGGAGGGCTGCCGTTGCGGCCTGCCCGGCATCATCAAGGGTTCCGGCAGGGCTGGGAGATTCTTGTGAACAGGCACTCAACACCGCGGAAAGTCCCAAAACGGGGATAAGAATTTTGTATTTCACATCTGACTCCTGATAATTAACTCATGCTTGAAATGATCAGTCGGCGTCCTGCATCAAGCGCTTGATGACCGGGGAGACTAACAACATCACCAGCGCAATAGACATGGCGACATAACCAACATTGGTGTAAACCTCAATATACGTAGCTTTAGCGGCCGCTGTATCCGTCAGTTGACCACCAATGGTATCCGCACCCGTGCCAGCGGCGATGATGCCGGCAAGATAGTTGGACAGACCGCTGTACAGAAACCACGCGCCCATGGTCATGCCGACGGCGCGCGCGGGGGCAAGTTTGGTCACAGCAGACAGGCCCACCGGTGACAGCATCAGCTCACCAATGGTGTGTATCCAGTAGATGAGGAAAATAAAATACACCGCGGTCATGCCTGCCGCCCCGGACACCTTCATGCCGCCAACCAGTGCCAGAAAACCCAGGCCAGCCATAAATACACCCAGCGCAAATTTCACCGGTGTTGATGGATTCAAACCACGGCGCGCCAGAATGACCCAGCACCAGGCCAGCAACGGCGCAAATATCACAATAAAGGCGGCGTTTAAGGACTGAAACACCGGAGCCGGCACGGAAAAGCCGAACAGGCTGCGATCCACCAGTCGGTCCGTAAACAGATTCAGCGACGACCCGCCTTGTTCAAACAAGGCCCAGAACGGAATCTGCGCCAGAATAAAGTACAGCGCGGCAAGCATGCGATTGCGCTCAACGCCGTGCAGAGCCATAAACGTATAGCCCAGCAGTACCACCAGAATGATGACGCCCAGCATGCCCACATAACCCTGATGCACCAGATGTGCGTTCATCACCAGCAGCATGGACACTGCGATAATGCCCAGTCCGGTGAGATAACACAGGTTTTCCACCGTCAGCGGTCCTAGCACTTTTTCCCGCAGTTTGAGCGGATCGGGCGGTTCACCGCGACCTTCCAGCCAGCTCTGATAGCGCAGGAAAATCACCAGGCCGGCAAGCATGCCAATGCCGGCCAGACCAAAACCGTATTTCCAGCCATAGACAATGCCCAGGTAGCCGCAAAAAATCGACGCCAGGAACGACCCCAGATTGATGCCCATATAAAAAATGGTAAATCCCGAGTCGCGGCGGGTATCCCCAAAACCATAAAGATCGCCCACCATGGTGGAGATATTGGCTTTCAGGAAACCGACCCCGGTGATGATCAGCGCCAGTGACAGATAAAGGATATTCAGATACAGCGACTGGGTTTCAGTGCGCAGCGTGTACTCGGAGACATTAATGGCGGCAGGCAGTCCCAGCGCCGCAGGTTCCGCCACCAACATGGCTGACCCGCCGTCGTTAAAACTGATACGTGACGAAGGTTGTCCTGGCTGGTCCAGTGCAATCACGATCTGGTTGGCATCCCCGCCGCGCCCGTCCAGCGTCAACTGATACTCCGCACCATTAAAACTCATGATCTGCCGCGAGCCGCTGCCTTCAAAGGCCATGCCCAAATGGCCCAGTACCAGCAGAATTGCACCAAAGGTCACTGCTTTGCGCGAACCCAGATAACGGTCGGCAAGCACGCCGCCGATAATGGTCATCACATACACCAGCGCGGTGTACGCTCCATACAACACCGTCGAGCGTTCATCCGAGAACAGGAAGTGTTGGGTGAGGTACAGAATCAACAGCCCACGCATACCGTAGTAGGAGAAGCGTTCCCACATTTCTGTCAGGAACAGGATAACAAGGCCGCGGGGATGGCCAAAGAGGGTGTTGGTATCAGTGTGTGTCATGGGAGGCCTGCGCGGGTGAGGGCGGTATGACTGTGGCCTCCGCCCGCAAATTACGGGAGGAGGCACTGATGAAGCAGGGACAACTATTATTGAGTGGCAGCCTCAGCTTCGGCACGACGCGCGCCGGCCAGAATACCGGGCATCGCATAGTTGCCTTCATGGCAGGCGTATTCGTACATGGGGCCTTCAGTGGCGTGGTAACTCAGTTCAGCAGTCCATGGCTGGCTGTACAGATTGGCATCTTCGACGGTGAACTGGTAAACCACTTCTGTATCGGAATGACGCATAAAACGCTCGGTAATTTTGCCGTCTGGTGTTATGGGTACTGAACTTTCAGCCATTTGTTGTGGATTGATGTTCACGGTTTCTACCACCAGCCACTCACCCTCAAACCAGCCACGTGAATCGCCGAACCATTGATTCATCTCTGCAGGGCGCTCATTCGCTCGCGCTTCCTCGGCACTGTCATACAGCGGAATGATGCGGGCGTCATGGTTCATTTCAACCAGAATCATCAGGTAGTCGTCGGTCTGCACAAACTGATAGGTGCTGTTATACAGCGTGCCCATCATGCCGGGACCAGCGGTATTGCCAAAACCAAGGAAACAACGTTCCGCCAGTGGCAGTGCTTCCGGGCCGTCTGCATTACCTTGACCGGTGACATAACGCGCGCCAAAACTGCGCTGAATCTGTACTAGTGGTGTTTCAAGCCGCGGAACTCGGCCGGTGGGCGGATCAATCAGATAGGAGCTGCGATACTCGCCTTTGACTCTGGCCAGAGTGGAACCCGGATCAATCCAGAAATCGTTGTAACCGCGCAAACCAAAATCAAAACTGCCAGCGGGGGGCGCTGTGCCCGGTACGGTGCTTTCCGGTGCGTCCACTTCAGCGATGGGCAGTCCGGCGATCGACGTGTTGGCAATAATCTGTGCGGCCTGTTCAGCAGTGACCACAAGGGTGTCTACACCTTGCGGGCGCTGCAAGTTGGTCAGTGAGGCGTTGGTATACAGACCGTTAAGATCTGGCCGGTCAGTGCTTTGCGCAACACTGGACGTGGACGCAATCGCCAGCGATAAACCGGCTAGCACAAAACCTGCAGCCAGCGTTTGAGTCTTTTTCATGTCAGATCTCCTGTCAGTAAGCGTTTGAATGGGTGCAACGGTATCTCTGTCACACGCCCTTGTAAAGTGTCATCACGCTCGATTTCAGAGGCTGTCGCGGTCTCTGAAACCTAGCAAATACAGGATGCCATCCAGGCCCAGGGTTGAAATCGCCTGTTTGGCCGATTGCTTCACCAATGGTTTGGCACGGAACGCAACACCCAGGCCCGCAATCGATAGCATCGGCAGGTCATTGGCGCCATCGCCCACTGCGATGGTCTGCTCTAGACTGATGCCTTCGCGCTGCGCCAGTTCACGCAATAAATCCGCTTTACGTTGCCCGTCCACGATCGGTTCTTGCACCTCGCCGGTCACCACACCGTCGCGGACAACCAGGGTGTTGGCATACACATAATCAATGTCCAATTTTTTCTGCAAACGCTCTGCAAAATAGGTAAATCCGCCAGACAGAATGGCAGTTTTATAACCCAGGCGACGCAATTGACTGATCAGCGTTTCAGCGCCTTCTGTTAAACGCAGCGTCGCCGCAATTTGCTCCAGCGTGGACTCGGGCAGACCCTTCAGCAGCGACACCCGTTCGCGAAAACTGGCCTTAAAGTCCAGTTCACCACGCATGGCGCGCTCAGTTATGGCGGACACCTGTTCGCCGACACCGGCGGCTTTGGCCAGCTCATCAATCACTTCCGCGTCGATCAGCGTAGAGTCCATGTCAAACACCACCAAGCGGCGATTGCGTCTGAAAATGCTGTCTTGCTGAAAGGCGATATCAACGTTGAGTTGCTGGGCAATGGTGAGGAATTCCGCACGCAGTTGTTCAGGATCCGCAGCTTCCCCGCGTACCGAGAACTCCACGCAGCCTTTGCCCTGATCGGCGGGAAAACCGTCGGGTATGCGGCCAGAGAGCCTGTCGATGTGGTCAATATTCAGGCCGTGACGGGCAGTAATGGTGCTGACTTTAGCGATGTGATCGGCAGTGACCCGACGTGCCAACAAGGTCACGATATGTCGGGGTTTGCCTTGCCCGCCCACCCACTGCGCATATTGCTCAGTACTGATGGGGGTGAATTTGACTTGCTGATCCAGCTGTGATCCACGGAGCATCACATCGTTGAGCACGTCAAGTTTGGCCGCCCCGGGCGCTGTTGAGCCGCCCATCTCCACCAGAATGCCAAACGACAAGGTGTCATGGATGACCGCCTGACCGATGTCCAGAATATTGACATCGGAGCGCGCGAGGATACCGGTGATCGCGGCCGTCAGTCCCGGTCGGTCGGGGCCGGTGATGTTGATCAGGATGATTTCCTTCACGTTTAAATGCTCTCCGTGGTGCCTGGCGGGTGTTTTGCCACGCCAGTGTTTTGCATGGTCGGCATTGTACCCGCAAATCATCGCCTTACGTCAGCTCCCAGTGTCGGCAGCATTATCCTTTGTTGGAGCTGATCACGCGCTTAGTTGCAGCCGGCGCAGTTGCCACAGGCGCGCGGTAATCAGCACATTGCTGATGCCCAGCGCCGACAGCAGCAACAGCGAGGGCAACGGCCCGGCGTCTGCCAACAGCCACGCCACCACTGCCGGTACCAAGGCTTGTGCCAGCATCGACGGGCGCGCCAGCCGCCCCATGATGCGTGCATAGCGCTCGGTGCCAAACAGGTAAAGCGGCAATGCGCCTTTGGCGATGCTGAAGATGCCATTGCCAGCGCCGTACAGAATAATCGCCAGCGCGGTGATTTCAGCGCCGCTGGCCAGCAGGATCAGGCCGCAGGCGGTTAATGCCACCGAGATGGTCAGTGTCCATAAGGGATGGTGACGCTCGCGGTTGGCAGCTTCCAGTAAACGGCCAGCGACTTGCGCCGGGCCGATCAGAGCGCCAAGCGCAACCATCTGCTGCAGGCTCAGTTCACGTTCTGACAGCAGCAACAACAGGTGTACAGAAACCAGCGCACCAATGGCACCGGCAATCATCAATGTCATCATCACCAGTTGCATCTGCTGTTGCTCGGCATGACTTAACTGCAGCGCCGACGACTTGGCATCCGCATGCATGCGCATGGCCGGGCGCACTCGGGCGGGCAACACCTTGAGAATCAACGGCAGGCAGATCAACAGCATAATCGCGGCATAAATCAGGCTGGTGGCTCGCCAACCCACCTGTTCCAGCAGCCAGGCGGACAATGGCCAGCACACCGTACTGGAGAATCCGCCCCACAACGTCAGCGTGGTGATGGCTGAACGCGCTTTGAGACCATAGATCTGGCCCAGCGAGGCAAACGCGGCGTCATACAAACCGGTGCCCATGCCCACACCCAGAATCAGCCAGCCGGCCAGATACATCCAAAGGTTGACCGACAGGCCCGTCACCACCAGGCCCAGTGTCAGCAGCACACACGACATGGATAACACCCAGCGGCCGCCTTTTTTATCGATGCGCTCGCCAACTTTGGGCGACACCAACCCGGCAACCACCAGCCCGATGGACAGTGAACCCACTATCCACACCAGCGGCCAGCCGGTGTCGGCTGCGATCGAAGATCCAAGTATCGCCGGCAGGTAAAAAGTACTGCCCCAGGCAAAGATCTGCATCACCCCCAGCGCTGACACGATCCAGCGTTTTTTGGGTGTCTCTACGGTTGTTTGATTCAAATTGCAGCAGCCAGCGACAGTTGTTGATGAGGTTTTTCGGCAGATTGTTTGCGTTCACTGTAGCGGTTACTGCTGTTGGGGGGCAAGCTTATCGGGAAACAAACACACGTGGCGCCGGTCATGCAACCCATCTGCCACCAGCCGGTTCATGCGAGCTTTAAGTGGTTGATTCTGATGCTTACATCACAGAAATGAGTCGGTATACTCGCTGGCCTGACCCCAGCAAAAGCTCATGCACAGGAAAACCAGAATGAAAATCCATGACAACAAAATGATTTACGTGTTTGCACTTGGTTTGCTGGCAGCCGCCTGCAGCGAGCCTGCGACAACCCCGGCCGACCCGGCAGCAGTAGCCACTGCATCATCCGCAGCTCAATCCGCGGCACAATCCGCAGCAAATCGCGCCTGTCAGGACGCTGATCTGGTCCTGCATAACACCACTATTTACACGGCCAACGACGCGCAATGGACAGCCGAAGCCGTTGCCGCACTCGACGGTCGTATTGTGTTTGTGGGCAGCAATGCCGATGCCGCCGCTTATATGTGTGGTGATGCGCAGATCATGGATATGGCCGGTAATACCGTGTACGCCGGTTTTGCCGACAGCCATCAGCATCTGGAAGGCGTGGGTCGTCGGAGCAAAACGCTCAGTCTGTTTGGTATCCCCACGCTGCAAGGCACGGTGGACAGAATTGAAGAATGGGCTGCAACCATTCCGGAAGGTGAGTGGATTCAGGGTCGCGGTTGGATTGAGCGTGAATGGACCGATGAACAGCGCTTTCTGAATAAAGCCGACGTGGATGCGTTCACCCAGAACAAACCCTTGTATATGCCGCGTGCGGATGGTGTGTCTGCCTTGGTGAACTCCCGCGCACTGGAACTGGCGGGTGTGACACGTGACACCCCTGATCCCGAGGGCGGTCGTTTTGAGCGTGATATCGATGGCAACCCGACCGGCTATGTGCTCGCCAATGCCATGAACGTGTTCCGCGCCATTCTGCCACCGGAAACCGATGAGTACCTGAAAGACAATCTGCTGCGTGGTTTGCAGGCCAATGCGGCCATGGGATGGACACAGACACATGACGCAGGCATGTCCCTGCGCCTGGTGGATCTGCTCAAAGAGCTGCACGCTGAAGGCGAGATGGCGCACCGCGTGTACGCTGCCGTACCTATCGCAGAAGCCAACGAATTTATCCGCCGTGGCCGCGAAAAAACCGACGACGATATGTTTGATGTGCGTGGTATCAAGGTGTTTATTGACGGCACTCTCGGCTCGCGCGGCGCAGCGTTGATCGAAAATTATTCCGATGCTGACCATAACGGATTTATGAATCGCACCACCAAAGAAGAGCTGGTGCCTGTGCTGCACGCCTCCCTGCAACAGGGTTTCCAGATCATGACCCACGTGATTGGCGATCGCGCCGTGCGCACTTTGCTGGACTGGTATCAGGAGGCGTGGGATGCCGTGCCACAGGATCAGTGGATCAGCACCGATCTGCGCTGGCGCATGGAACACGCACAGATTATTCCGCCCAGTGACCAGCAACGTTTTGTGACCATGAATGTGTTGCCGTCCATGCAGCCCAGCCACGGCATTGGCGACCTCAACTTCGCGCCGGATCGTCTGGGCGCTGACCGATTGGGTTACGCCTACCCCTGGCAGCAGCTGGTGGATCGCGGGCTGATGATTCTGGGTGGCTCGGATGCGCCGGTAGAAGTGGGTGATCCGCGCATCGAATTTTATGCCGCCATTGAGCGCAAGCGGCTGGATGGCACTGATGGCGCCGGCTGGCATCCTGAGCTGGCGGTGTCACGTGAGTCGGCGCTGAAGATGTTCACCATCTGGGCGGCGCATGGCTCTTTCCAGGAAAACCTGCGCGGCTCGGTTGAGGTCGGCAAGTACGCTGATTTCAGTATCTTCAACCGCGATTTTATGACGGTGTCGCCACAAGAGATTTTGACGGCTGAAAACGTGATGACCATTGTGGGTGGAGATATCACTTACCGACGTTGAGGTGACAGCAATCAGCG
>CANHAR010000068.1 GCA_947458495.1 Gammaproteobacteria bacterium
AGATACTGAAGAGGGCACCGCAACGCCCTCTTGCAGACACAGGGATCGCAACACATATTCAAAATCTGCAGCGGTATCCACCAAGGTCCCATCCAGGTCAAAGAGTACACATGCTTTATCTGACAAGCGCCATGTATATGAGGTAGGCTTATTCACTGGACTCAATCAAAACCTCGAAGAACATCAGCATAACAATGCAACTCATTAATCTAAAATGGTTTTGTATATTGAACTAAATAATTTACATCAACATTATTCTGCAGAGAGTATCTCTTGGTCAGCAGGTTGTAGCCCATGCCCCGGATTTCACCAAGTTGCAGATGGGAGTGCCGGCACCAATTTGCCAGTTCTGACGGCTTGATAAATTTGGCAAAATCGTGAGTGCCTCGCGGCAGAATGTTCAGAATGTACTCCGCTCCGACTATCGCAAACAGCCAGGCTTTTGGATTGCGGTTGATGGTCGAAAAAAATACGTGTCCACCCGGTTTGACCAGATCGGAGCAAGCCTGAACGATAGCCTCCGGATCAGGCACATGCTCTAGCATCTCAAGGCAGGTCACCATGTCGTATTGGCCAGCCTCTCTCTGCGCCATATCCTCAGCACTGATGTTCTCATAACGGATGTCCAATTGACTCTCCAGATTATGCAGGCGCGCGACCGCAAGTGAAGCTTCGGCCAAATCAATTGCTGTTACCAGCGCACCCTGACGCGCCAACGCTTCGCTGAGAATGCCGCCGCCACACCCAATATCCAAACATCGT
Source organism: Gammaproteobacteria bacterium (assembly GCA_947458495.1). GTDB lineage: Bacteria > Pseudomonadota > Gammaproteobacteria > Pseudomonadales > Pseudohongiellaceae > Pseudohongiella. The sequence continues at coordinate 763 of CANHAR010000068.1, forward strand.
TTACCAGCCGGATTCAATTTGGAACTGATGAACCCCATTCGTAACGGATTGATCTCATGTAACGGCTTGAATTCACTGCTGGCGTCCCACCATCGGGATGCCAGAGCCTCAAACTTCCGGATCTCTGCGCCATCAAAATTTTTGCCAGAATTACTCATGTTGGTGTTCCCAGTTTTTGTTGCCATGTCCGTGCCATTTGCAAAAGGGTCTCCTTGTCAAGCGTTGTCAATTCGCCGTTATCCAGCAGAAGCTTTCCATTCACCCATACATATCTAACCTGGCTGGATTTGGTGCTATACACCAATTGCGAGACAGGGTTATGAACTGGCTGAGTGTTTAACTCATCAAGCTTGACCGCTATAACGTCAGCTTGCTTACCGGCCTCGAGTGTTCCGGTCAGGTGATCAAGCCCCAGAGCCTTTGCGCCGTTAATCGTGGCCATCTGCAATGCTTTGAAGGCAGGCAGCGCTTGAGCATCACCGCTGCAGGCCTTGGCAAGTATCGCAGCCGTGCGCATCTCGGAGAACATATCCAGATCGTTGTTGCTGGCGGCTCCGTCGGTGCCAAGACTGACGTTCACGCCGGCACGCATCAACTTGTCAACCGGGCAAAAGCCGCTTGCCAGTTTCAGATTTGATTCAGGGCAGTGCGCAATCGATACTCCACAATCAGACAGGAGCCTGATCTCATCGTCAGTAAGCTGCGTTGCATGGACACTGATAAATCGCGGACTAAGCATCCCTAGTTCCGCGAGACGTGTTATTGGGCGCTTGCCTTGGGTGCGCAGGGCCTCACTCACTTCAAATGCTGTTTCATGTACATGCATATGAACTGGAATATCCAGCAATTCGGAGAGCATGACGATCTTTTTCAGAGGCTCATCCGTGACGCTGTAAGGAGCGTGTGGCCCAAAAGCCGTACTGACAAGCTCGCTGTTGCGCCACTCATCATGCAGCACGGTAGTTTTCTGGATTGCATCATCTGCATCAACTGACCAGGGATTTGGGAAATCGATCACCGGAGTGGCTAACTGCACACGAATGCCTGCTTCGGTTGCAGCACGGGCACTGGCATCTGGGAAAAAATACATATCCGCGAAGCAGGTTGTACCAGAACTGATCATTTCCGCTATTGCCAGCTGAGTCCCTTGATACACAAATTCTTCACTGACCCATTTGGCCTCCATGGGCCAGATGTGATCCTCAAGCCAGGTATGCAGCGATAGGTCATCCGCAATACCCCGAAACAATGACATGGCGGCATGACCGTGCGTATTTACCATGCCGGACATTAATGCGTAGCCCGGTAAATGGATCTCCTTTTCAGCCTGGTAACGAGACGAAACAACACTGCTATCAAGAATTTCACGAATTTTTCCTTCAGATACCACCAGACAGGAATTTTCGAGGACCAGATCTTCAGTGTTTCCGGGAACTATCCAACTGGCATGTATCAGCAGATCTGCTCTTTCCGGGGTGATATTGCTCATTGTGCAGTTCCATCCAATCTACTTAGGGATGACGATTATAACCAAGATTAACCCATGGCAGGAGACTGATATCAGTCTGGATTATAGTGTCCGGAGAAGGGCTTCTGTGATACCATCCCGTCGTTTTACGGCACCTGCAGACTTGGCCTTAACCCCCCTTGAATGTCGCGGTATTTACTGCCCTTCAACCTGCAGAAAATGATGGAACAGCATGACGGAAACAATATGACGGAACCAACAAAACAGATTCTTCCAGTGTCGCTTGAAAGTGAAATGCGTGAGTCTTACCTCGCATATGCCATGAGCGTCATTGTCGGTCGCGCCCTGCCTGATGTCCGCGACGGACTGAAACCAGTGCACAGAAGGGTATTGTTCGCAATGAACGTACTATCCAATGACTGGAACAAACCTTACAAGAAGTCTGCAAGGGTCGTAGGTGATGTGATAGGTAAATATCACCCCCACGGCGATTCCGCTGTTTACGACACTATTGTACGTATGGCTCAGAGCTTTTCCTTGAGATATCCACTGGTTGATGGCCAAGGAAATTTTGGCTCTATTGATGGTGACGCCGCGGCGGCTATGCGTTATACCGAAATACGCATGGCTAAAATCGCCCATGACTTGATGGCCGATCTGGACAAAGAAACAGTTGATTTCTCAGATAACTATGACGGCACTGAGCAAATCCCCGATGTATTTCCGACGCAGATACCCAACTTGCTGGTGAATGGCTCAAGCGGAATTGCAGTAGGCATGGCTACGAATATACCACCTCACAATCTGACAGAGGTCGTCGATGCCTGCCTTGCGCTGATGGACAATGAAGATATTAGTATTGATGAATTGATGGAGTTTGTAAAAGGTCCGGACTTCCCGACAGCGGCAATAATTAACGGCCGCGCCGGCATTGTTGAAGCTTACAAAACCGGGCGCGGGCGAGTTTACATGCGCGCCCGTGCAGAGGTGATTGAAGATGAAAAGACCGGCAGACAGACAATCATCATCACCGAGATACCGTACCAACTAAACAAAGCTCGTTTGGTTGAGAAAATTGCCGAACTTGTCAAAGAGAAAAAAATCGAAGGAATTACAGAACTGCGCGACGAGTCTGACAAAGACGGTTTGCGCGTTGTTATCGAACTTCGCCGTGGTGAAAATGGCGAGGTAGTGCTGAACAATCTTTACGCACAAACTCAGATGCAGTCGGTGTTTGGCATCAACATGGTAGCGTTGGTTGATGGTCAGCCCAAACTGCTGAACCTGAAACAGATATTGCAGTCCTTTATCCGACACCGAAGGGAAGTAGTAACACGCAGAACTGTTTTTCTTCTCCGTAAAGCTCGCGAAAAAGGTCATATTCTAGAAGGTCTTGCTGTAGCACTAGCAAATATCGACGCAGTCATCCAGCTTATTAAAGAGTCGCCAACGTCTGCAGAAGCCAAAGAAAAATTATTGGCTCGTTCATGGCACTCTGCCAGCTTGCTGGCAATGCTTGGCGAAGCAGGAGCAGATACCTGCCGCCCTGAAGAATTGCCTGTTGAATTCGGCCTCAAAGATCAAGAATATTTCCTGTCACCTGCCCAGGCTCAAGCGATTCTGGACCTTAGGCTGCACCGGCTGACAGGCTTGGAGCATGAAAAATTAATAAATGATTACAAAGACTTATTGCGACAAATTGCTGAATTTTTGCATATATTGAACAGTGAGGAACGTTTGTTCGAAGTCATGCGAGAAGAGTTGAATCAGGTTCGCAGCAATTACGGCGATAAACGCAAGACAGAAATTGTTGGCTCACAGCTTGATTTGAGCACCGAAGACTTGATCCCGGAAGAGGACAGGGTGGTAACCATTTCCCGCGCCGGCTATGCCAAATCCCAGCCATTAGCTGATTACCAGGCGCAGCGCCGTGGAGGGATGGGGCGCGCGGCCGCGACCCTTAAAGATGAAGATGAACTCGAGCATCTGCTGATTGCCAGCAGTCATGACACACTGCTCTGCTTCAGCAGTGCGGGGAAAGTTTATTGGCTTCGAGTATTCAACATCCCGCTGGCGAGCCGAACCGCTCGTGGCCGACCACTGGTCAATATCTTGCCGCTTGAAGAGGGAGAGCGCATTACCAGCATGTTGCCTATTCGAGAGTATGCCGAAGGCAACTATATTTTTATGGCAACAGCTCAGGGAGTTGTCAAAAAGACTGATTTGGTGAATTTCTCCCGTCCACGCAGCGTGGGATTGCGGGCGATAGAACTTGACGAGGGTGATCGACTGATCGGAACGGCACTAACTGATGGTCAGCGAGACATCATGCTATTTAGCAGCAGCGGCAAAGTGCTGCGTTTCCTCGAAACCGACGTGCGCACAATGGGCAGAACAGCTCGTGGCGTACGCGGCATAAGGCTGGCTGAAGGGCATGAAATGATTGCTCTGATTATTCCTGAAGAAGGCAAGCAGGTATTGACGGTCAGTAAAAACGGCTATGGAAAACGGACCGTAGTTCCGGAATTCCCAGTATACGGCAGGGGTGGGCAAGGCGTTATCGCCATGCAAACCAGCGAGCGTAACGGTCGCTTGGTAGGTGCAGTACAGGTGATCGAAGGCGAACAGATAATGCTGATTAGTGACCGTGGCACCATGGTTCGTACTCGGGTTGATGAAGTACCTACTTTAAGTCGCAATACGCAAGGTGTGCGATTAATCAGATTGAAAAATGATGAAGCTCTGGTTGGTGTGCAATCTGTAGCGGAGGCCGAGGAGCCGGCTTTTGATCAAAGTGAAGAGCATATCAGTGCTGATTTGACTAAAACCGAGACCCAGATGGGAGAACCGGAAGACACTGAGGAACGGCATGACTAAAGGCGCGCATGCCGCAAGAGGTATCGTAACCCAAGAAAGAATTGTCTATCTTGGCCCACCCGGCACATTCTCCAATGCTGCTGTTGACCGATACTTTGGATCTGTCAACCAGGCATACTGTATCGGTGTGAACACAATTGATGATGTATTTCTTGATGTAGAGGCGGGAAAGGCAGATTTTGGATTGGTGCCTGTTGAAAACTCGACCGAAGGTGCTGTGAACAACACGCAAGATTGCCTGATTGACACTTCGCTGCAAATTGTAGGCGAAGTATACCTGCCAATCGAACATAATCTGTTGATCCAAAAAAATACAAACATTTCACACATAAAGAAAATAGTTTCGCATAAACAATCACTTGCTCAATGCCGACTATGGCTACGCTCAAATTTTCCTGACATAGAACTGGCAGAGGTGAGCAGCAATGCCGAGGCAGCACGTCTCGCGGCAACGGATGAGACTATTGGCGCTGTAGCGGGTACTTTAGCGGCCACCAAGTATAATTTACATGTGTCATATGCAGGTATTCAGGACAGAAAAAACAATACCACTCGCTTTCTGGTGCTGTCTGATAGCCGCTCGTCGATCTCGACGGGTTACGATAAAACGTCCATTCTTGTTTATACCGAAAACAAACCTGGTGCTTTGTTTCGATTGCTGGAACCGTTCGACCGCCATCAAGTGAGCCTCACCCGAATAGAGACGCGCCCGGCACGAGATGGGTTCTGGTCCTATGTTTTTTTTATAGATTTTGAAGGCCATATCGATGATCACTCTGTTCGTCACGTTTTCTCCGAACTTGCAGATCGTGTGGTAAAAATCAAGAAACTTGGTTCCTACCCACGCGCGCAACATGACCAGACACCATCGTGAATCTACTGCAAAACAAAACTGTTTTGATCATTGGACTTGGGCTGATCGGGGGTTCGATTGCCCGCAGTCTGGCAAACGGAAAGCACTGCAAACGTATTCTGGCGCACGGCCAAGATAGCACCGCGCTGCAATCAGCGCTCAATGATGGGAACATTGACGCCTGCTCAACAGACCTGAGTGTGCTCACACCACAGGCAGATATCATTGTGATTTGTACGCCCACCCTCAGTGTGCGAGGCGTTCTTGAGCAACTGAAGTATCTGGTATCATCCGATACGATTATTACCGATGTTGCCAGCGTAAAAAGCAATATTGCTGCGGATGCACGCAGGTTGTTTCCAGGCAGTCTCCATCGAATTGTTCCAGGGCATCCTATTGCCGGCTCAGAGAAAAGTGGTTACTCCGCATCGCGAGCAGATCTGTTTAGAAATCGAAAAGTAATCCTTACACCACTGATCGAAAACAGTAGTAGCGCTGTTCATATCGTAATGAGCCTTTGGCAAAAAATTGGGGCTGATGTCCATGGGATGAGTGCCGAACGCCATGATGTAGTCCTTGCTGGCACTAGCCATTTACCGCACCTGCTGGCATACACACTGGTTAACACGCTGGTAGATTCTGTCAGCCAGCCTGATCGGGCTCAGCAGGTATTTGATTATGCTGCAGGAGGATTTGCTGATTTCAGTCGAATTGCGTCTAGTGACCCGGCAATGTGGCGAGATATCTTTATTGCCAATAAAAATGCCACTATCAATGTGTTGGATGCCTACGTTGCTGAACTAAAAAAGATGCGACATCAGCTTATGATCAGTGATGGCGAAGGTATGCAAAATGACTTTTCACGCGCAAAATTAATGCGTGACGAGTTCATAAAAAGATTCCGGCCTGACACCATAAATCATCAAGATAACAATAAACCAGACTCAAATTTTTTACAGATACCTGAGTCAATTTCAGTATTCCCCGGCTCCCCGTTAGCCGGCAGTTTTAGACCGGCTGCCAAGACATCATTCGCGATTGATGCCATCCTGTATTACTCACGGCAGCAAGGGGTTTTTGAGCTCACCGGGGTTCCGGAAGACTTTGAAGTACTGACTCTCCTAAAGTCTTTACGCGAGGCTGGTACCTTGGTCGTTGGTCCCGAGTCGGGATATGTAAGAGTGTATGGTATCGACATCCAAAACCTTTACAGCTCAGAAGGTCAAGAGCTGCCAGACACAACTGGTAGTTTGCAGTTACCAGCTGATCATTTTGTGGGCGGGCTACTAGTACTTGGAGCAATATCGCTTGAAAACTCGCAGATCAAACTTGGCGGACTCGCCAATCGACCTGCAGGCTTTGCAACTAATGGTTTTGACCTGTTTGAGACGTTTGCGCAGTTTGGATTTTCTGCAAGGTGGCAGGCAGATCCCTCGGGAGAGCTGACAGGACTGGAAATCAACAGCTTTACTCCGCGATCAGCGAGCATAGACTTGAAGAATCTGGAGATTGACGAAAACGAACTGCTGCTTGTCTTCGCGCTGGCAGCGCTGGCCCCTGGAGTCAGCATGATTTCACTGGAATCGGATCGGATTGAATTATTGCTGAACAGATTGGGAAAGGTTGCATCATGGGGCGCAGATGTTTCTGTTGATGGTGAACTTCTTTGTGTTGTGCCCAAAGATCTGAATGAGGAATTTGTTGATTGTAATGACGACCCACACGTAGCACTGACCGCTATAGCCATTGGTCAACGTGCAAACAAACCTCTTCGTATCGGGAAAACCGGAGATCTGGCTGGCGTTTTCCCCGGACTTCTTCTGGAGCTTTCACGACTCGGCTTCGGTTTTTCAATTCAAAAAACTGACATAGAGGACAGTTTGTGAAAGAGACTTATCACAAATCCGGGATCGGGTCGGGAACCACGATCCCTGTACTGGCAATAGATGGCCCGGGTGGTGCTGGCAAAGGCACTATCAGTCGACTGGCCGCGCAGCGACTTGCATGGCACTACCTTGACAGCGGCGCTCTTTATCGGATTCTGGCACTGGCAGGTAGCATTCATCACATTGATTTAAATGATGAAACAGAGCTCGCCAAACTTGCTGGCTCACTGGATATCAGTTTTGGAATTGGCGGCGACGAAAGTGTTTGGCTGGCCAACCAGGACGTCTCGGATCTGATACGAACAGAGCAGGCCGGGGCCGCAGCTTCAACAGTGGCATCTCTTCCAATGGTAAGAACTGCACTTCTGCAACGACAAAAAGCCTTTCTCCAAGCACCAGGCTTGGTCGCAGACGGTCGCGACATGGGTACAGTTGTTTTCCCGGATGCTACAGTTAAAGTGTTTTTAACAGCTTCCGTAGAAGAGCGGGCTCAACGCCGATATAAGCAGTTGATTGCAAAGGGTATTGATGGTAAGCTCTGCGACCTTTTAGCGGATATCCAGGCTCGTGATGATCGTGATAGCAAACGTGCTGTTGCGCCTCTGCGACCGGCAGTTGATGCAGTCATAATAGATACCAGTCAAATGTCTATCGAAGAGGTACTGCTCTCCGTCCTTAACTTGATTAGTTTGCGAACGTCTCAATGACGCCCCATGAGGGGAAAAATAGTCTTTTAGCGGAGCCAGCGTTATCCGCCATTGGGCTTTTTTAATTAACCCGGGCATGCTGGTGCCCGGTCGAATGGCAGTGGTGTTACTGAATCGGATTACCCTTGTTATACAAGGCCGGGATTTGTAGAACCGCTAATTAAATTTACAGGAAAAAACATGACTGAAAGTTTTGCTGATTTATTTGAACAAAGTCTTATTGAAGTCGACATGACCCCTGGTGCAATCGTCAATGGCACTGTGATTCATATAGATTCAGACTGGGTAACAATCCATGCCGGCCTGAAATCAGAGGGTGTTATCCCTAAGATTCAATTCTTGGATGAGAATGGTGGCTTCTCATTATCTGTTGGCGATGTTGTGAAGGTAGCACTTGAGACCGTTGAAGACGGTTTTGGTGAAACTCGTTTGTCGCGGGAAAAAGCCAAGCGTGCAGAGTCCTGGATGGATCTGGAATCAGCTTTCGAGAAAAACGAGATTGTTAAGGGCATCATAAATGGAAAAGTCAAAGGCGGCTTTACCGTTGATCTTAATAACATTCGGGCGTTTCTGCCTGGCTCACTGGTTGATGTTCGTCCAATACGTGACACTACTCACCTTGAAGGCCAGTTGCTGGAATTCAAGCTGATCAAGTTGGATCAGAAGCGCAATAATGTTGTGGTATCACGTCGGGCGGTTCTGGAAGCCGTCAGTTCAGAAGAGCGTGATGAGTTGCTTGCCAGCCTGCAGGAAGGCCTTGTTGTTAAAGGCGTGGTAAAAAATCTCACTGACTACGGCGCATTTGTGGACTTGGGCGGCGTAGACGGCTTGCTGCACATAACCGACATGTCATGGAAGCGTATCAAGCATCCAAGTGAGATTGTAAATGTTGGCGATGAAATCAAAGTCAAGGTACTGAAGTATGACCGTGATCGCAACCGCGTATCACTCGGCCTCAAACAACTCGGCGCTGATCCGTGGGTTGAGATCAAAGCACGTTACCCTGAAAATACAAAAGTGAAAGCGCGAGTCACTAACCTGACCGACTATGGCTGCTTCGCTGAACTGGAAGAGGGCGTTGAAGGTCTGGTTCACGTATCAGAGATGGATTGGACTAACAAAAACGTCCACCCATCCAAAATCGTACAACTTGGCGATGAAGTAGAAGTGATGATCCTTGATATCGATGAAGAGCGTCGTCGTATTTCCCTAGGTATTAAGCAGTGCTACCAGAATCCATGGGATCGTTTTGCCGAGCAGTTCAAGAAAGGTGACAAAATTTCTGGCAGCATCAAGTCCATCACTGACTTTGGCATCTTCATCGGACTTGATGGCAACATCGACGGCCTGGTTCATCTTTCTGATATTTCATGGGATGAAAATGGCGAAGAAGCTGTTCGTTCATACAAGAAAGGTGATGAAATCGAGACTGTTATTCTGTCTATTGATCCTGAGCGCGAGCGCATCTCACTGGGTATCAAACAGCTTTCTGAAGATCCATTCTCTAACTACGTCGGTGAGTTCGAGAAAGGCAGTATCGTAAAAGGTGTTGTGTCAGAAGTCGATGCAAAAGCAGCAACTGTGAATCTAGGAAATGGCGTTGAAGGAATGCTTCGCGCGTCTGAGATCAGTCGCGAGAAGATAGAAGATGCACGTAACGCACTGAACGTTGGTGACGAGATAGAAGTGAAAGTCATCAGTGTCGACCGAAAAAACCGTGTGTTGGGTCTGTCTGTTAAAGCTATCGAAATCGATGATGAAAAAGCTGCGATTCAGGATCATAAGAATCAGGAGGCTCCATCATCAGGCCCAACAACCATCGGCGACCTCATAAAAGCGCAGATGGACAAGAAGTAAGCAGGAAAAAGGTGCAGGTGAAGCCGAAGTCAATTTGAAGAAATAAAGGTACAGTTATGACAAAATCTGAGCTTATAGAACGAATCGCTGCAAAGCAGTCTCAGTTGTCCTCCAAGGACTGCGAGTTTGCCGTAAAGTCGATTATTGAATATATGTCTGAATCTCTGTCTGACGGTGGCCGAATTGAAATTCGAGGCTTTGGCAGTTTCTCATTACATTACCGCGTGCCGCGTGTAGGCCGAAATCCAAAAACCGGTTCGCCTGTCACACTTAGTGGGAAATTCGTTCCTCACTTTAAACCAGGTAAGGAATTACGTGACCGGGTGAATGATACGGTTGAGTAATCAAGCTGTAGTTTAAGTAGTTGTACTCAAAACGGCGTATTCGAAAGGATAACGCCGTTTTGCATTTTGGTTTCAACTGGTATCAGATTATGAAAACGCTAAAACGCTGGATAATCATTCTGCTACTTCTGATGGTTGTATTGATGACTGCAAGCTTCTCACTTTGGAATAATGTCGCAGTCTCACTGACTTTTGGACTTTTCACACTGGATGCCCGTCCTCTTTCGTTATGGGTAGTCAGCTCATTCGGATTGGGTGCATTGTTTGGACTGACACTTGGCACGGGCTTTATTGGCAATTTGAAATCAAATTTGCGCATCCGCCAACTTGAAAAAGAGTTACAACACCGACCAAAGTTTAACAGCGCCGAAAAGGATTGATTGGAGAAAAGTTTATGCACGATCAGAATCGAATAATTATCGCGCTGGATATGGATGATCAGAAAAAGGTCTTTTCGTTTATCGACAAGTTGAACCCCGACGAATGCAGACTAAAAATTGGTAAGGAGCTGTTTACATCCTGCGGCCCCAACATTGTTAAAAAACTTCAGAAAAAGGGCTTCGATGTTTTTCTTGATCTTAAATTTCACGATATACCCAATACCGTCTACAAAGCGGTCAAATCGGCTTGCGACCTGAAGGTATGGATGCTTACCATCCACTCATTAGGCGGCTCAACAATGATGAGAGCTGCGCGAACAGCCGTCGATGAGTCGGAGCATAAGCCAATACTGGTAGCTGTTACTGTACTTACAAGCCAGACCGGCGAAGATCTTGAAGAACAGGGAGTACAGCGAAGCACCGGCGAACAGGTCTTGCGCCTTGCATCGCTGGCTCAGCAAAATGGCATGGATGGCGTTGTGTGCTCAGCCGCAGAGGCAAGCTCTATTCGTCGACTATTGAGTGATAGTTTTGTCTTGGTAACGCCTGGCATCAGGCCTGCAGGAGACGATGCACTGGATCAGAAGAGAATCGTCACACCAAAGGAAGCGATCCTTTCAGGCAGTAACTATCTGGTCATTGGTCGCCCAATAACACAATCGCCCAATCCCACTGAAAAAATACATCAAATCCAGAGTGAAATTTCTGGCATCGGCATTGGTTTATGCTAAAACCAAATGAGCAGACAAGGTTGTTCTGCTTTGTAGCATTCAAAACCAACTGCCTGGTGACCCCGGGCTTCTAACTTGATAAATGGAAAAGGAGCTTCCAATGTTGTATTACAACAGACTTAACGGACATAAAGAAAACTTCAGCAAACTTATTAGATCAGGTGTATTTGTACTGATGGCCAGCAGTAGTCTATCGCTACTCGCTTCTACAACGCCTGCATTCGCGCAAGCGCAAACCATTGCTGAACAAGCACCTGCAGAAATTCAACCAGACAATCGTGTAAACATCAACACAGCAGATGCAGAAACGTTAGCTCTGGCATTGGATGGTATCGGTATGGCAAAAGCTCAGGAAATCATTGTGTACCGTGAGCAAAACGGTGATTTTAAAACTGTTGATGAGTTGCAGAATGTTCGCGGAATTGGCAAAGCTACAGTTGAACGGAATAGAAGCAGAATTCTTTTGAGCACTATAACTGAATGAACCAGCGTTGAGATCTATGTTGTAGAATGGGGCCTTTACAAGCTCCATTCTACAATCTTGGCTGCGTGTACGGACAGTGTATGCTTTACGGGTTAGCGTTAACCGCAATTTTTTTTATTTCCTTGTCTATCAGTTTATTGATCAGCCGCCGCGTTAACTCGCGCTTGCTAGATATGCCAGTGGCACGTTCAGCACATCATGTACCGAC